>NZ_JAUBTK010000112.1:0-20555 GCF_036702455.1 Microcoleus sp. D2_18a_D3 | reverse complement strand
TATTTTGGCGAACCTTAGCAATGATGTTAGAGTCTAGAATACATAGATAATGTTTTTTGTCAATGCGTAAGTCCTACATTTATAAAAATGACAATGGCTAACAATGTTCGTTCAGGCAACTTGACTGATGCTGCGGGGCAATGGTTAGCGACTGTCGCTGACGAAGCAGGGATGAGTGGGAATGATTACCTAGAAGCGTTAGCGGAAGGTAATACCCCGCTTGTGGAAACAGTAAAAGCTGATCTAGAAACTGACGGGGCGAACCCGACGCACCAATCAGATAGCGAGATTTCTCCGTCTATGGAGGCAGTACAGGCTGAAAATCAGTGTTTACATACACAGTTAGGTAACTCTGCAAGTGAAAAAGAATCACTTGAACAAGAATTGGTGGAAGTTCGATCGGAACTTGAGGCAGAACGTGCCGATGTGAAGAAATTGAGGCAGAACTCTCAGAGCTAAAGCAAAACTTAAGTCTTGGGTCAGGATAGACTCTATCCTGATGTAGTCCCGATCGCAAACTCTCTAGCCTCTGTGTCAAAGCTAGATTGTTGGGGCTGATTTGGTTGCCAAGATACTTGATGCACTGTTGTCTGAAAATGACATCCCACTTCCCGCGTTCCTTAACACCAAAAGCCAGGGTTCACTGCCATCACAATTGTGCTTCAGCCAAGATTATTTGTAACACCCCAGCTTTTACTGCTGTGCCTTATGCAGCAGCCCGTGTAGAAACTTCTTCAAGAATAGAAAATAATTCATCTAGCAGTTTAAAAGGATGCAGGGGTGCGATGGCGTTCCGCCCCGCAAGCTACGGCATCAGTTACGCTTGCTGTCAGAATGTCCTAATTGTGGGGCGAGGTTTAAGGTTCCGGCGTTGTGGGAGCATGGGTGTTGTGAGCGGTGTCGGTTGCCTTTTGGAGGGATGAGTGCATATCACAAAGCTATTTGAGCGAAGTATTTTTCGGGATTAACTTGAGCTAACAGGATGGAGATAAGCTTGACAACTTCACAGGCAAATTTCTTACACGAAAAACATATCTAACGGTTAGACACGCCAAATAACGCGAACAATCACAAATCAGATCGCCCCGGCACTCAGCTTCAGCCATTTCACTTACCAAAATTCCGTGAGTTTACCAGGTACGAGATACTGCCTAATGAGTTAGCTTTGATGTAAGCTCTCCCAAAAGCCTTTCCGTCAGCTAGGTTCATAATTACTGATGGAGCTAATTTCTTGGGAATACTTTATAGAGAGACTTTCAGGCGACAAAGAATGAACAAGAAAGACCTCAGTGAAGCCGAGATTTGCGATCGCTACATTACACCTGCCATTTATGAGGCGGGTTGGAAAAAGAGTCAGATTCGCCGGGAATATGGCTTTACAGACGGTCAGATGATAGTTCGGGGTCAGATGGCGGCGCGAGGAGCTAGGAAACGGGCAGATTACCTGCTGTATTACCCAGCAAATCAGCCGCTCGCAGTCATTGAAGCCAAAGACAACAACCATAGTGTGAGAGGAGGGATACAGCAAGCACTTGCCTACGCCGAGGCTCTGCACGTTCCCTTTGTCTTTTCCTCGAATGGGGATGCCTTCTTATTCCATGACAAGAGTGGAACCTACGCTCAGATAGAACAGCAACTCAGCCTGAATGCCTTTCCGTCACCAGAGGAACTATGGCAGCACTATAAACAGGGGAAAGATTTACAATCCGTTAATCAGGATTTGCTAACGTCCTCCTATTTCGTTGAGATTGGCGGGAAGGAACCCCGCTACTATCAGCAACTTGCGGTCAATCGCACAATTGAGGCGATCGCTCGTGGTCAGAGACGATGTTTGTTGGTGATGGCAACCGGAGCGGGTAAAACTTACACGGTCTTTAATATTATCTGGCGACTGTGGAAGACGAAAGTTGTCAAACGGGTTTTGTTTCTGGCAGATCGCAATGCACTGGTAGACCAGACGAGTATTAATGACTTTCGCCCCTTTGGTGAGGTCATGACCAAGATAGACCGCAGCCTGGTTGGTAATGAAACTGGGGAGATTACTACCTCCTATCAAATCTATCTGGGACTGTATCAAGCAATCATCGGCAATGAAGAACGAGATAACCTCTACGAGAAATTCGACCGAGATTTCTTCGACCTGGTGGTGATTGATGAGTGTCACCGGGGCAGCGCAGCAGATGACTCCAATTGGCGACAGGTACTCGATTACTTCAAAGAGGCAATTCAGGTCGGACTGACCGCAACGCCAAAGGAAACCAAATATGTCTCAAATATTGATTACTTTGGTGAACCGATTTATGAATACTCTCTTAAGCAGGGAATCGAAGACGGTTTCCTGGCTCCCTTCCGTAGGATACAAGTTGGCTTAGATAAAGACCTGGAAGGTTGGACACCAGAAGCAGGAGAATATGACGATAACGGTCAACTAATTGAGGAGCGGGACTATAACCTGCTGGACTATGACCGAAACATTACCTTTGATAAACGAGATCGACGGGTCGCGGAATATGTCAGTCAGTTCCTTCACGATGGCGACCCCATGCGGAAGACTATTGTGTTTTGTGAGGACATTGACCACGCGCAACGAATGCGAGAAGCCTTGGCTAACGTAACGCTAAATCGAGGGCTTGTTCTCAAAAACCATCGTTACGTCATGCGAATTACGGGGGATGAGAAGGAAGGTAAAGCTCAAATCGATAACTTTATCAATCCCAAAGAAACGTATCCAGTGATTGCCACGACATCTAAGCTAATGACGACGGGGATAGATGCCCAAACCTGCCATGTGATTGTGTTGGATCGCCGTATCCAATCCCTGACGGAGTTTAAGCAGATTATTGGTCGGGGTACGCGCTTACGCCCGGACTATGGCAAGAATTTCTTCACGATTATTGATTTCCGCAACGCCACCCAACTCTTTGATGACCCTGATTGGGACGGCCCACCGATTCAGGATGAAGACTTTGGTAAAGAGAGTCAACCAACCGGAACGGTCGCTAGTACAGAAGCAAAAGGCAATGATGATGGCGAGGACGTGGGCGATAATGACGATCGCATCGGCACTGACTTGTCAGTTCGCATCAAGTATCGAGTCGGTCGGCAGGAGTTTGAGGTAGCAAAAGAGCGGGTGAGCTATTATAACAAGGATGGACAACTAACTACAGAGTCGCTAAAGGATTATACTCGTCGCACTGTCAGCGAGGCATACCAGTCTCTCGACCATTTTCTCAATAAGTGGAACGAAGCCGATCGCAAACAAGCGATTATTGAAGAGTTGGAAGGGCATGGAGTAATTCTAAAAGCTTTGGAGGATATGGTCGGTAAGGACTATGACCTCTTCGACTTAGTTTGCCATGTTGCCTTTGACCGTCCACCCCTGACTCGTAAAGAACGGGCCGATAAAGTACGGAAGCGGGATGTGTTTGCCAAATATGGTGCAACTGCCTGTATTGTATTGAATGCTCTATTGGATAAGTATGCCGACCGGGGCATCATCGCGATCGAAGATACGACTGTCTTACAGCTTGACCCGTTTGCCAAACTGGGAACTCCGATGGAGCTCGTCCGCAGCTTTGGTAACAAACAGCAGTACAAAGCCGCGATTCGAGAGCTAGAGTCTCTGTTGTACCAAAACCGAGGGGCTTGAGCCTGTTACCCAACTAGAGTACAACTGTTTTTTAGTATCTTTTGAGAAGGACGTTTTTATGTCGCTGAGTGCCACCATTAAATCGATTCAAGACATCATGAGGAAAGATGTCGGGGTGGATGGCGATGCCCAGCGGATTGGTCAGCTTGGCTGGATGGTGTTCTATAAAATTTTCAGCGACCAAGATGCCGAGCTGGAGTTGAATGATGATAACTACGATTCACCGCTACCTTTGGATCTGCGCTGGGATGAGTGGGCAGATAGCAAGAAATTGGGCAAGAATGCACCCACGGGAGAGGAGTTGTTGCAATTAGTTGATGGACAATTGTTTCCCACACTCAAGGAACTGGTAGTCGATGACCTGGAAGGAGTTGCTCTAGAACGAGCGAAACTGCTCAGGAGTGTGTTTCAGGATGCCTACAATTACATGAAGTCGGGTACACTGCTGCGGCAGGTGGTAGACAAGATTAACGAAAGCATCGACTTTAACCAGTCCCAGACCCGCCATGTCTTTGGTGATATTTACGAACAAATTCTCAAAAACCTTCAGAGTGCCGGGAATGCCGGAGAGTTTTATACGCCTCGTGCGGTGACTCAGTTTGCCGTGGATATGGTGAATCCGCAACTGGGCGAGAAGGTGTTTGACCCTGCCTGCGGTACGGGTGGCTTTTTGACCTGTGCTTATGAACATCTGAAAAAACAAGCGAATTCGCCTGAACAGTTACAACGGGTGAAAGGAAGCATCCTGGGTGTGGAGAAGAAACAACTGCCTCACCTGCTTTGTGTGACGAACATGATGGTGCACGGCATTGAGGTGCCGACGACTGTGCTGCACGACAATACACTCCGCAAACCGCTCCGGGACTATGGGCGCGATGACCAGGTGGATATTGTGGTGACGAACCCGCCCTTTGGTGGCATGGAGGAGGATGGAATTGAGCGGGGTTTTCCTAGCGAGTTTCAGACGCGGGAAACGGCAGACTTATTTTTAGTGCTGGTGATGGAACTGCTGAAGGATGGGGGCAGAGCGGCGATCGTTCTCCCGGATGGTACGTTGTTTGGAGAAGGCATCAAGACCCGCATTAAACAGAAGCTGCTGCGCGACTGTAACCTGCACACGATTGTCCGGCTTCCGAATGGGGTATTTAGTCCTTACACCAGCATTCGCACCAATGTCTTGTTTTTCACTAAGGGCGAACCTACTACAGAGGTTTGGTATTACGAGCATCCTTACCCAGCGGGGGCGAAGTCTTACAACAAAACCAAGCCGATGCGGATTGAGGAGTTTGATGTCGAGAAAGCCTGGTGGGAGAACCGCGAGGAAACTGAATATGCCTGGAAAGTATCTGTTGAAACCATTGTTGCTAATGGCTACAACCTCGATATCAAGAACCCTAATGCCCCAGAAAATATCCATGAAGACCCAATAGCGCTGCTGAAGCAATATCAGGAAGCTGTTATTAAGGCAGAGAATGACCGCCAAGCTCTAAAAAACAGCCTGGTAGCAGCCCTGGAACGAGGTGATAATTGATGGATTTGAAGACGTTTTTAGAAAACTTTGATGCGATCGCTGAAGCTCCCGGTGGTATTCCAAAATTGCGATCGCTCATTCTGGATTTGGCAGTGCGGGGAAAGTTAGTCGCGCAAAATCCAGAAGATGAGTCTGCTATTGAAGCTCTTGAGCGAATGCAATATGAGAAGGTCGGGACAATTAAGGCTGAGGGATACAGGACAAAAAATAAGAAATTTTCTTTAATAAATGATGAATATAAAATTGATTTCCCGCTTCCCAAAGGTTGGACATTAGCGGAGCTAGATGAGCTGTGCATATTTATTGATTACCGAGGTAAAACCCCTCCAAAAGTAAACAGCGGTATTCGCTTAATCACCGCTAAAAATGTTCGTGATGGGTTCATCAAGGCTGAGCCTGAAGAGTTTATCAACGAAGAAACTTATCATAACTGGATGACTCGTGGTTTTCCAAAAGAAGGTGATGTTTTATTTACTACAGAAGCACCGTTAGGCAAAGCTGCCGTAGTTGATATAGAAGAACGTTTCGCGTTAGCCCAAAGAATCATTAATTTAAGACCACTTAGTGGAGTCTATGGCTACTTCCTGATGTGGTTAATTTTGAGTCCTTGGTTTCAAAACGAACTTCAAGAAAGAGCTACTGGGATGACAGCCACAGGGATAAAGGCTGCAAAGCTGAAGTTGATTCGTATTCCACTCCCTCCTCTGGCAGAACAAAAGCGGATTGTTGAGAAGGTGGATGAGTTGATGGGGTTGTGCGATCGCTACGAAGCCGCCAAGCAAACGCGAGACAAGCTGCGGCAAAAACTGAGGGGAAGTGCGATCGCCTCCCTCATGAACACCGAA
Organism: Microcoleus sp. D2_18a_D3; assembly: GCF_036702455.1. NCBI lineage: Bacteria > Bacillati > Cyanobacteriota > Cyanophyceae > Oscillatoriales > Microcoleaceae > Microcoleus > Microcoleus sp. D2_18a_D3. The sequence goes on along the minus strand of NZ_JAUBTK010000112.1, from coordinate 14,530 downwards.
ACTGATGAGGAGTTAGATGCTGCTTGGACATTTGTCCGTGACAACTGGTGTGAACTTAGTCAACACCCTGAAGATGTAAAAGATTTACGACAAAGTGTTCTTGAACTTGCTGTAAGAGGCAAACTTGTCCATCAAAATTCAAGTGAGGGAGAAGTTACTGACTTGATTGAGCTTATGCTTAGCAAAGCTTCTTTTCTGGGCAATAGTAAAAATAGCTTATTAAGTTCAGGTTTTTGGGAAATACCAGAGAATTGGTCTTGGCTACCTTTATTTCAATTTGGACAGATTATTGGTGGAGGCACACCTTCAAAAGGTGACCCAGATTTTTGGTCTGGTGATATTCCTTGGGTTAGTCCTAAAGACATGAAGGTTGATTATATCGAAAGTAGTCAAGACTTTATTTCAGAAAAGGGGCTTAATAACTCTACCACAAAACTTGTGCATGAAGGCTCAATACTGATGGTTATTAGAGGTATGATTCTGGCACATTCTTTCCCCGTTGCTGTCACCCGTAAACAAGTGACAATCAACCAGGATATGAAGGCATTAATGTTATTTCTACCTGAGATGAGTGACTATCTTCTTATTTGCTTAAAAGGATTAAAACGAGTATTTCTCAATTTAGTGGAGCGTTCATCTCACGGTACTTGTCGTTTACCAGCAGAAAAATTGTTTAGTCAACTAATCCCTCTACCCCCTTTAGCCGAACAAAAACGCATTGTCGCCAAAGTCGATGAGCTGATGCAACTCTGCGACCAGCTTGAAGCCAGCCTGCGCCAGAGTCAGCAACGGGCAGAGAGCCTTGCCGCCTCCGCCATCAGCCACCTGACAATTTAGATATTGGTAGGTTAGGCTTCAGCCAGTACACATGGGCTATTCTGACTGAACCGTGCAGCCGATCAACGCAGCATTACAGCTTTTGCCGCGTCGATCAGACTTTTCGTACTAGAACACAAAAAGCCCGATCGCCTTGCCGCCAGTCACACTCCGGCACTTGCCGATCGAATCTCTCACACTACTCTGCTTCAGGCTTAGGTTCTTTCGGTTTTTTCTCAAAGACTTGGATACTTGGGTCTAATAGCACAAAGCCGTTGACGGTTGATTCACCCATCTTGCCGCCGATCGCAGCAACCCACATGGGATAGTTGGCAGCAGCGTCCTCAAGCTTCTTCCATATTTTTGGCTTAACACTAACGGACACGACCCGACCGTCACAGTCAAGCTCAAAGCTTTTCCAGTTGTCTTTGTTGGTCTGTACGTCATTCGGGAGTTCGTTAATTTTGATGATGAGTTCAAGCTTGCCAATTGTCATAGGTAGTTTCGTTGGTTTAATGCGTTGCTTTTCTGGCACTTTGCCAGCTTTGTTATATTTCCCCATCTAGGACTTGAAAGTGCAGAGGGTACGTCAGGAAATGTCATTTTCCCTGCCTAAAGCTTTTTAGAGATGTTTGAGGCTGTAAATCAGGAAATACGGATTGTACCTTAAACATTGCCACCGCTGCCTAAATTACACCCTAGCTACTAAAGATATTGACGTTGCTGATTTACGGTATGAAAAGCTAAATAGACCCGTCATAAAAACCAGTATCGACAAAGCTTGGGGATTTTCAACTTATTTTTTTCATACCCTGGTTAAGCCACGCCGATGTACGTGGAAATCTGGGATTCTGAGACACTTTTTCCCCGCTGCTTAGCCAATGGTGGCCAGCACCAACGATCGCAAACTGTCGTTGGGGATGTGCGCTTATCGCTTTGGTCGGGTGGAGGCTCGGTTTTTGAGCTGTGGCGGTGTCTTGTCGCTATAGGTAAATGGTAGCCCTTTGTACTTTAATCTCTCCTCCAACCATTTGGGTTTCTCGCTAAACGAGATCGACATCGTACCATCGGGAGCAACGCGATACAGCCATTTTGCTCCCGGACAAATAGAGGACTTCATATCGGGAACCGATGCCGGCCATTTTCCGGTTTTGGCTGCTAGTGCTTTGACTTGCAAAATTTTCTGAGTGAGTTCCAAATCCAGCATAGACTTGGCTGCTTTACTGGTTTGGTTGGATAAACTTGTAGATGTCCTACCTATATAATTCCACCACGCGAAGTCATCTACCGTGACTGAATCAGAAGCGCAAACATTGTGCTGGCGAGATGCTGCAAGCGATCGTTGATAGACTTGATAAGTATCGATCGCAGAAAAGCGAACATAGGGTTTGATCACCGGCTTAAACCACACCAAGACATGAGATAAAGTCCAGTCTAAGATTTTTTCTTCTAAAGTTAAATTTGGGGGATAGTTCGCTTCCGTCTGAAATAGTGAAAGTATTCCTGCACCAGCACTAGAAGCGCCTGATGCTTCTAATATTGAAGACCACGAGTATTTCCAAGCGAAGTCTTGCGAAAATTTGAACTTAGACAAATATTCTCCCTGCAAGGATGTCAATATCGATTCGCGGTAATCGTGTTCCAGCAAGCGCTGCTGCCACTGGGCGGGAAGGATCTCGGCTTTCCGCATCACCCCTACTTGATATTTAGCCATAATCAAAGCCACAAGTTGAGGGAGTAGGAGGGGGCTTTCTGTTAAAGGCTGATTAATTTTCCAGGATACTTCCAGCATTTCTGCTGCTGCTTCCGTCTGTCCTTTACGGTATTTTTCTAGAATGTCTAGGGCTAAAACTTTTTGGAAATTAGCCTGCCATAAATAAGCGGGTAGGCGAACCGTCAGATCTCCTTCCAGAATCCAGCTAATATCTGTTCCCCAGTGGGGCACTTCATTATTTATTAGAACCTGCTGGCGAAGTTTTGCTAAAGCCGTTTGCTTGGAGGCGAGATAGCGCTGTAATTTCTCTGGAGGTGGATTTACGGTATCGTTTGGTTTGGCAATCTCAGCGTCTAGGTACTGATTTAATTCCTGAGAGAAACTTTCCCAGGTTGCATACGGCCCCACTTTAGCGAGGAGGGACGGCGACAGCTTCAACGCCACATCATTCGGCTCTGTTTTGGGAAACCGTTGGGCAAATGCTGCTAAATCCTGCTCGATTTCTTTTTCATGCACAGAGGCCATATAGTTGCCACCCACAATCCAGACTGCCAGCAGTCCCGCCAACCCAACAACCGAACCACCTAGAAATTTGAGGTTCCGTCTGAACGATGGGTTTTGAATGTCCATAAACTCCTCCTTCGCGCGAGTACACCTGAAAATGAGGCGATGCTGAATACAAGTATGAATTCAAGTTTTCGGAATGGCTATAAGCCAAGTAGAGTGAGTTTTGTAACATCAAGTGAAAAGTTTATTCATACGCCAGAATCAGCAACGCTTTACCTGTTTATCTTGCCCACTTTTTTTGGGCGCACGATCACATAACCAGGCCGTGTAACCTTTCTGCACTTATCCAGCAAGCCCTAAATACCTAACACGCCCCACCCGAAGGCTAGAGCAGGATAGGAGCATATCCTGATAGACAGCCTCCAACCCTTGCCCCTACATCAAATACTTGTTGGTTGTGGCAACCGTTCGATCGCCCTGACTTCTTCCTGCCTTTACACTAAGCGAGCTAGTGATTAAGATTGACAAAAATACAAAAGGGGTGGCTATGCTCGATCGCACTCAATGGTTTTTGGCTGGTATGTCGATCGCACTTTCGGTTCAGTTAAGTCAGCCAGTGGCAGCAGCCGTACCCGTTGGTAAGGCTGTACAAATAGCACAAACTAACAGTAGGGATGCTGCCCAAAAAGTATATAAAGAAGCAGAGAAACTCTACGAACAAGGAACACCAGAATCTTTAAGAGGTGCGATCGTCAAATATGAAGAAGCATTAAAACTGTATCGAAAAGCGGGCAATCGCAGTCGAGAAGCCCTCACCCTCCACAACATGGGTGGAGCCTATTTAAATTTGGGAGAACACCAAAAAGCGCTAGAGTATTACAGCCAGTCCCTTCCCCTGAAACGAACCCTTAATGATCGCGGTGGGGAAGCTACCACCCTCCACAACATCGGCGGAATCTACTTAAAGTTGGGAGAAAAACAAAAAGCGCTAGATTATTACAACCAGTCCCTGTCGCTGTTTCGGGCAGTAGGCAGTCCTCACTGGGAAGCCGTTGCTCTTAACAGCATTGGCTTAGTTTACTCAGATTTGGGAGAAAAAAAGAAAGCGCTAGAGTATTACAGCCAGTCGCTTCTCCTGAAACGGGCAATCAAGGATCAGCGTGGTGAAGCCACCATCCTGAACAACATCGGCAGAGTCTACTCAGATTTGGGAGAAAAACAGAAAGCGCTAGACTATTACAACCAGTCCCTTCCCTTGAGACGGGCAGTAGAAGATCGCGGTGGAGAAGCTGTTACCCTTTCCAGCATGGCTTTTGTCAAACGATCGCTAGGCAATTTTACCGGAGCTCTCACTGATATTGAAGCCTCTCTCAAATTAATTGAAAATCTCCGCCGTAAAATAGCCACCCCAGAAAGTCGCAGCTCATACTTTGCCACAATACAAGACTACTACAAATTTTACATCGACCTGTTAATGCAACTGCACAAAACTAATCCTAACTCCGGTTATGATATCAAAGCATCAGAAGCCAGAAAACGTGCTAGCAACCCCTAAAAAGCAACGCTTCGTAGTAGAAAGATGGTCGTTCGCGCACCTCGGTAACGTCTCGATCGCCCTTGGGTTTTGGGCAACGGTTTTGCGTTCCATCGGCGTGACAAATTAGGTGATTTTAGGTTTTGTTCTAATTGTCCGGGGATTCTAGTTGGTGTTGTTTTAATTCCGGTTAATCAGCTATATCAGGAAACGATAATTTTCAGTTTGCCCAATGTCTGAGCGCCTCTGGAATGGAAGTAATCTCATTGCCATAAAGGTCAAGCCATGTCAGATTCGACAGTTGTCCGAGTGCCTCTGGGATTAAGGTAATCTTATTGCCCCAGAGGGCAAGCTCTGTGAGATTCGACAGTTGCCCGAGCGCCCTTGGGATGGAGGTAATCTTATTGCTACCGAGGTAAAGCTGTTTCAGATTGGACAGTTGTTTGAGCGCTTCTGGAATGGAGGTAATTTCATTGTTATTGAGGTTAACCTTGGTCAGATTCGACAGTTTGCCGAGCGCATCTGGAATTTCGGTAATCTGATTATCACTGAGGTCAAGCTCTGTCAGATTGGATAGTTGCCCGATCGCCTCTGGGATGGAGGTAATCTTATTGAAACCGAGGTCAAGCTTTGTCAGATTCGACAGTTGCCTGATCGCCTCTGGGATGGAGGTAATCTGATTGAAGCTGAGCTCAAGCTTTGTCAGATTCGACAGTTGCCTGATCGCCTCTGGGATGGAGGTAATCTGATTGAAGCTGAGCTCAAGGTGTGTCAGATTGGATAGTTGCCCGATCGCTTCTGGGATGGAGGTAATCTGATTTTTACGGAGGTCAAGCGATTCGAGATTGGACAGTTGCCCGATCACTTCTGGAATAGAGGTAATCTGATTGTAAATAAGGCTAAGTATTTTTAAGTTAGTTAATTGAAGAATAGGATCAGGAAACTCAGTTAACTTATTTCCAACCCATTCTTCTTCCTCCTCATCCCAGTTCCCAAGCAGCAAAGTCTCAACCTGCATACAATTGGCAATTTCTGGTGGCAATTCTTCCAGCTCCAACCCTGACAAATTCAGTTCAATCAATTCTTCCTCGATCGCCCGCTCAATGCGTCGCACTGCTTCCTCTCGGCTCATGTCCTTCACCAAACTAAAACCCTATCAGGGATTGAAACGGTTCAAGTATTAATTCTTGGCAGTCAAAAAGTGAGTTTCGCCGCAACCAAACTAAAACCCTATCAGGGATTGAAACACAAGCCTGTGCAATGCCCGCCGAGGTAATACTTCAAACTCGCGATCACCTGTTCCCCACACTTTGACAGTCTTGTCCCTACTGCCACTGACAATAGTCTTACCATCAGCGGCTATTGCTACGCAACGAACATCGTGTGAATGCCCCTGTAGCGTGCCCAAACACTCACCCGCCTCGATATCCCACACTTTGATAGTCTTGTCCCAACTGCCACTGATAACAGTTTTACTATCGGGGGCTATTGCTACGCAAAGAGGATAGTGTGAAGGCGGTCCGAGGAAGCATAAGTCCTGGCCCCTCTCGCAATCCCAAACTTTGATGGCGGCGCCGCTACAGGTACAAATACGAACTTTGCCATCCGGGCTCATGGCTTCGGAATCAACATGGCCTGAAGCCCCCGGTATCGTGGTAAGGCACTCGCCCGTCACGACATCCCACACTTTGATAGTCAGATCCTCACTACCGCTGATAATGGTTTTACCATCCGGGGCTAGTGCTAAAAACTTAACGTACTCTGAATTCCACGGTAACGTGGCAAGGCACTCGCCCGCCCCGAGATTCCATACTTTGAGAGTCTGGCCCTCACTATGGCTGACAATAATCTTACCATTGGGGGCTATTGCTACGGACTTAACGGAGCGTGAATGCCCTTGTAGAGTCTGTAAACACTCGCCCGTCACGAGATTCCACACTTTGATAGTCTTGTCGTCACTGCCACTGACAATAGTGTTACCATCGGGAGCTATTGCTACGGAATTAACGGGGCGTGAATGCCCGTTGAAGGTGCGGAGACACTTAAAAAAGTGATAAGGATTGAATTCTTGTAAGGCAATTTTGACTTTCGTTTCTGTTTTTGTTAGCAGTAGCCAATATGCTCTCCACTTTACCCTCCCTGATTTATCCTGCAAGGCTTGAATTACCAAATCTAAGCCGGATTCGCCATAATTGAGAGCATTGTTTAGTGCGAGAATTCTTTGGGCTTCCGTTCCACTAGCCAAGCATCTCTTCACACCTTCTAACCCCCCTAAGACAGCAGCATAAGCGAAAGGTGAAGAATCGCCCCCCAATACAGCATCGCCTTCTCTTGGTTGATTGGAATTTTCTGCCATTGCATTTTTATGGTTGATAAGGTCTCATTTTTTTATTCTACTCAAGCTGCTAATTGTAACTTCATTTGGGAGTGACTGATATGGATATGTGTTAACCATGCGAGCCGTGGCAACCGTTCGATCGCTCAAAACATCCCATCAAGTAAATCGGTAACGTCTCCTTGGTCACGACTGCGATTGTCATCGTAAATCATCAAGGTGTTTAAATTCTTGTACCTGCTGAGTTTCTGAACCTTCCGCACATTCCCATCCGTCGCATCCAGGGCCGCCGTGATAGCTGTCTTTATTCTACGCCCGCCCTCCGTGAGCTGGACTACCACGTTAAGAAATCCCCGTCTACCGATGCAGCAATGCAGTATTTGCGGCAAACTTTGTGGTATCGGGTCAAGTTTACCAAGATGAAGATAGAACGGCACGGCCCAGCAAAAATACTCACGCAACAGGAAATCGAGCTTTTGTTCAACAAAGGTTTGCAAACCTCACGCGAGCACCTTGTTTGGAGTTTGTCTGTACACCGCTTGTCGGATTGCCGAAGCTTGTTCCCTAATGGTCAAGGATATCTACACAAACTCTGGCACCGTCCGTTCTACAATTAACTTCCGCAAAGCCAACACCAAAGGAAAACTCCAAACCAGGACGATTCCAGTCATTGAAGATTTGCGAAGTCTCCTAACATCTTGGAAACCCAACGCGGGTCAGACTTATTTATTCCCCGGCCGTCACCCGAACCGCCATTGGAAGCATTTGCACCCCAACTCAGCGGACAAGGTTTTGAGAGAAGCCTTCGATCGAACCGGCATCGAGGGAGCATCCACCCACAGTTTTAAGAGAACGGCCCTGACTCAGATGAGCAACGCCGGAATTCCGCTGCGGATTATTCAAGAAATCAGCGGTCACAACAACCTCGAACAGTTGCAGCACTACGAAAGAGGTGAAGCCGGATCAAGTCAGGGGAGCGATCGCCTCTCTTTCCCTGCTTTCCTACACCGGAAAAGACACATCCCGGTGTAGAGCATGAATTGCCCGCTGTGCCGTTAGCGAGAGAGCAACTGTCACAATACCTATCAGACTCGGACTGAAGAAATTCCCGATTGGTGACGAGCAATTTTAGATTTTAGATTTTAGATTTTGGTGGATGCAAGGATTAAAGTCACGCATCAACAGCATCGAGTGTCGATCGCTTTCTTTCCCCCGGCAGAAGCCCTAACCCCTGGATTTGTTAGAATCGTTGGTCATGTGGAGCAGGTGCATCTACAAAACCTGCTTTTAGGAGAACTTTTGACGGCGTTGCTGATTTGAGGGATGAAAAGAATTTGGCATGATGTCCTCTCCCCTTGTAGAGACGCGAAATTTCGCGTCTCTACATTCGTGTTGGGTTGTGGGATTTCATACGTCGATTCAGCAACGCCGAAAATTGAGTTCGTTGGCGTTTACACTTCCGGTTATAAATTCTTGCATTAATTTAATCCTTTGTGAATTTTTAGCCGCCGCTGACGGGGGGAATCAATACCACTTCATCGCCATTTTGTAAAGTGATATCGGGCTCGACAAATTCGAGATTAATGCCGAAGCGGGTCAAGTCGCGCCAGCAAGCGAGTTCTGGATGCTGGGCGATCAGGCGATCGATCGCCCACGGCGGCGACTGGGGTTCCCGTGGGAAATTCTAATACCAGTTCCGGCACGCCACAAGCTTCTTGATAGGCAGCAAATAACTTGACGCTGACAGTGAGTGAAGGTTCAGACATAAGAAATTAGGAAATACATTACAAATTATACGATTATTATTAACTTCCTTAATAAGGTTATAAAATAGCTGTAAGTCATTTTCTTATACGATCCCCAACTATGCAAACCCCTAATTTGATCGCGATTTCTGGATACGAGATTCAAGAAAAAATCTACGACGGAGCAAAAACTCAAGTTTATCGAGCGGTTTCTTTATCAGAGCAAAAACCTGTCATCATCAAACTGCTCAAAGCTGAGTATCCCAGTTTTTCGGAACTGGTGCGGTTCCGGAATCAGTACGCTATTACTAAAAATCTCGAACTACCAGGAATTATCAAACCCTTGTGCTTGGAAAATTACCGCAATGGGTTAGCCTTGGTGATGGAAGATACGGGCGGGGTGGCCCTGACAGAGTATCGCGATCGCCAGCCGCCTCTAGATGAATTTTTCAAAATCGCGATCGCGATCGCTCGTACCCTAGAAGGACTTTATCTTAACCGGATTATTCATAAAGATATTAAACCTCATAATATCATCATTAACCCGCAAACAAAGCAAGTATTCTTGATTGACTTCAGCATCGCCTCTCTTTTACCCAGAGAAAACCAAGAGATTCAAAGCCCGAACGTGCTAGAAGGGACACTCGCTTATATGTCACCGGAACAGACGGGTCGCATGAATCGGGCGATCGACTACCGCACGGATTTCTATTCTCTTGGAGTCACTTTCTACGAATTACTAACTGGAAAACTCCCTTTCCATTCTAACGATCCGATGGAGTTAGTCCACTGCCACATTGCCCGGAAACCCACGCCCCCCATTGAAGTGAATCCAGCCATTCCCCAAATGGTGAATGACCTTATTGTCAAATTGATGGCAAAAACGGCTGAAAACAGATATCAAAGTGCCTTGGGACTCAGACACGATTTAGAAAATTGTTGGCAGCAATGGCAATCTAACGGCAGTATTGCCCAGTTTTCTTTAGGACAGCGAGACATTAGCGATCGCTTCTTCATTCCTGAAAAACTCTATGGGAGAGAAGCCGAAGTCGCCGCCCTATTAGCCGCTTTTGACCGCGTAGGGGGGTTGGATGCTAATCCTGCCATAAAACAGACAACCTCACAAGAAAAATCCCCCCGCCAAGGAAGCACTGAAATGATGCTAGTGGCTGGCTTTTCGGGGATTGGTAAAACTGCCGTAGTTCAGGAAGTCCACAAACCCATTGTGCGGCAGAGGGGCTATTTTCTAACGGGAAAATTTGACCAATTTAAGCGCAATATTCCCTTCTCGGCATTTGTGCAAGCATTCCGAGATTTGATGCGACAATTGCTAAATGAAAGTGCCGCACAAGTGACTCAATGGCAAGCCAAAATTCTAGAAGCGGTCGGTGAAAATGGGCGGGTCATCGTCGATGTCATCCCAGAAGTCGAATTAATTATTGGCAAGCAGCTTTCCGTCACAGAACTTTCCTCAACGGCGGCTCAAAATCGCTTCAATCTACTCCTGGGCAAGTTTATTCGAGTCTTTACTCAAGCCGAACATCCCTTAGTTATCTTCCTCGATGACTTGCAATGGGCCGATTCTGCTTCGTTGAATTTAATCCAATTACTGATGAGCGATACAGATAGTAAGTATCTGTTACTTATTGGAGCCTATCGCGATAACGAAGTTAGCCCCGCTCATCCCCTGATGCTGGGCTTAGAGGAAATTCGCAAAACTAATGCGACAATCAATCAAATTACCCTCGCTCCTCTCGCTCTACCCTCCCTAAATCGCTTGATTGCCGACACGTTGAGTTGTCCCCTAGAAGTAGCAGTCCCTCTGACGGAACTGGTGCTTCAAAAAACCAAAGGCAACCCCTTCTTTACCAATCAATTCCTCAAATCTCTGTACGAAGATGGGCTAATTTCATTTGACTTCGATCGCGGGTATTGGCAGTGCAATATCGCCGAGGTAAAAGCGCTAGCTGTAACGGATGATGTAGTTGAGTTTATGGCACTTCAATTGCAAAAGCTGCCGGTTAATACGCGGGAAGTCTTGAAACTAGCCGCTTGTGTCGGCAGTCAATTTGATTTAGCGACCCTAGCACTGGTGTGCGAGAAATCCCTCTCGGAAACAGCGGTTGAGCTGTGGAGGGCGTTGCAGGAAGGGTTAGTGCTGCCAATCAGCGAAGTTTACAAATTTTTTACCAATCAAGAGGAACTGGCGACTGGGGATTGGGGACTGGGGAAAGAGAATAATTCCCAATCCCCAATCCCTAATACCCCATTACCAAAGTATAAATTTCTCCACGATCGCGTTCAGCAAGCCGCTTATTTTCTGATTCCCTCCGATCGGAAACAGTCAACTCACCTAAAAATTGGCAAATTGCTATTAAGCAATACGCCGGCTGAACAACGGGAAGATAATATTTTTGAAATTGTCAATCAATTGAATGTGGGAGTGAGCTTAATTCGCGATCGCACCGAGCGGGATGAACTCGCTCAGTTAAATCTAATCGCTGCAGAGAAAGCCAGAGATTCTACTGCCTATGCCGCTGCAATTGGGTATTTGAATATTGGGCTGGAACTTCTTGCAGATTCTAGCTGGCAAACGCAATACGAGCTAACATTAGCGCTATCTGTGGCAGCGGTAGAGGCAAACTATCTAGGCGGGAACTTTGATGAGATGGAACGCTTAGCAGATGAGGTGTTGCAACAAGCGATCAAACTGCTAGATAAGGTGAAAGTTTATGAGGTTAAAATCCAAGCTTGTACAACCCAGAACCAGCTCAAAGAAGCGATAAAAATAGCGCTGCAAGTTCTAAAGTTATTGAGCGTAGGCTTTCCAGAATCGCCGAACCCGTCAGACATTCATTTGGGACTGGGAGAAACCCTGTCAAATTTGACCGGGAAACGCATTGAGGATTTAAAAGATTTGCCGGACATGACGGATGCTGACAATAAAGCAGCCATGTCTATTTTAGCCAGTGTGATTTCGGCTGCCTATCAAGCGGTGCCGGAATTGATGCCGCTGATTGTATTTAAACAGGTTAATTTATCGATTCAATATGGCAATGTGGCTGAGTCTTCCTTTGCGTATGCCTGTTACGGGCTAATTATGTGTGCGATCGTTGGAGATATTGATGCCGGTTTTCAATTCGGTCAACTTGCTTTAAGTGTGGCGGGTAGAAGCGATGCCAAAAAATTTAAAGCGAAGACCTTGTTTGCGGTAAATGGCAATATCATCCATTGGAAACAGCATTTTAGAGAAACCTTAAATCCTTTGCGATCGGCCTACTATAGCGGACTAGAAACGGGAGATTTAGAATTTGCGGGCTTAGCCGCTCACAAACTCTGCCACCATTTGTATTTCACTGGTAAAAATTTGGGCGAGCTCGAACAGGAAATGGCAATTTTTAGTGATTTTATTGCTAAAATTAAGCAAAAAACCGCTCTTAATTATCATCGTATTTTCTGGCAAGCTGTTTCGAGTTTAATGGGGCAATCTCACGAGCGTTGGCGTTTAAGGGGTGAAATTTATGATGAGGAAACTGGACTGCTCCTTCATCAAAAAGAAAATGATGTCACGGCATTGTGCTATTTATATTTTAATAAGATGATTCTCTGCTCTCTGTTTGGCGAGTCGCGCCAAGCTGTGGAAAATGCAGCCAAGGCAGAAAGTTATTTAGGCGGCGTAACGGGGACGATATTTGTGCCTCTCTTCTATTTTTACGATTCTTTAGCTCGGCTGGCGGTGTTTTCTGAGATCCCAGCGAGCGATCGAACGCTTTTGCTCGATCGCGTCACAGCGAATCAGGAAAAAATGAAAAACTGGGCGAATTATGCCCCGATGAATTATTTGCATAAATTTGAGCTAGTGCAGGCAGAATTGAGTCGGGTTCAAGGGTCTTATGGGGAAGCAATGGATGCTTACGATCGCGCGATCGCCCTCGCCAAAAAATACGAATACATCCAAGAAGAAGCCCTGGCAAACGAACTCGCCGCTAAACTTTATCTGGACTGGGGCAAAGATAAAATCGGTGCTGTCTATATGATAGAAGCTTACTACGCTTATGCTCGCTGGGGTGCGAAAGCTAAAGTTGAAGACTTGGAAAAACGCTATCCTCAATTACTGGTTCCCATCCTATCTCGCGAAAATATCAGCCTCAATTCCAGCAGAGCCGCGACGATTGCTCAGATTACAAATGGAACGGTGACTCACACGAGTACAAGTGTTTCCGCCATTCTAGATATGTCGTCGGTGATTAAAGCTTCTCAAGCTGTCTCTGGGGTTCTCGAAATTGAGCAGTTGCTCTCAACCTTGATGCAGTTAGTGCTGGAGAATTCTGGGGCGGAAAAAGCCGCGATTATTTTACTCAAGGCTGAGAATTTGGAACTCGCCGCGATCGCCCTCAGCAACACTTCCCAAAAAACGGTGCTGCGCTCGCTTCCCTTCGGCGACAGTCAGGAAATTCCACAGGGTCCTATAAACTATGTTTGGCGCACTCAATCAACTCTGTTACTTGAGGATGCTACGGATGACAAAAACTTTGGGGCCGATCCTTATATTATCCAATCCCAAATTAAAAGTTTATTGTGTACTCCCCTCGTCAATCAAGGCAAACTCGTCGGGATTCTTTACTTGGAAAATAATCTGACAACGGGAGCTTTTACGCGCGATCGCCTGGAAGTCTTAAATATTGTCACCTCTCAAGCCGCCATCTCCCTCGAAAATGCCACTCTTTACCAGGATTTGCAAGTCTCTAACAACGCTTTACAGGAATTTATCCAAAAACTTCAAGAAGCACAACTCCAAGTCGTTCAGAGCGAAAAAATGTCGAGTCTCGGTCAACTAGCTGCTGGGGTGGCTCACGAAATTAATAATCCTATTGGCTTTATCTCGGGTAATATAGTCTACGCCGGAGAATATCTTCAAAGCCTGCTCGAACACTTGCACCTTTATCAGCGGCAATTTCCCGAACCGGGGGAGGAAATTTCCCGCCATGCAGAAGACATTCAGTTAGAGTATCTGATTGACGATTTCTCGCAAATTCTGGCAGCGATGAAAGAGGGAACCGATCGCATCCGCCAGATTAGCGTGTCGATGAGAACATTCTCGCGATCGGATTCGACTCATAAAGTCGCTTTCAACCTGCATGAAGGGATCGATAGCACGTTGATGATTTTGAAACACCGGCTCAAAGCCAACGAAAAACGCCCCGACATTAAAATTATCAAAGAATACGGGGATTTGCCCATTGTCAACTGCTATCCCGGACAACTCAATCAGGTGTTTATGAATATTATTGCTAATGCCATTGATGCGTTAGAAGAGTATAATGCAGGATGGTCTTTTAATGAAATTAAAGCCAATCCCAATACAATTGTTATTCGCACTGAGGTGGATTTCCAGAAAAACTGGGTGGTGATTCGGATTAAAGATAATGGCCCTGGCATTCCAGCGTCAGTGCGACAGCGTTTATTTGAACCTTTCTTTACGACAAAAGTTGTGGGCAAAGGAACGGGTTTAGGGTTGTCGATTTCGCATTCTATTGTGGTAGAAAAACATGGCGGGACTTTGGAGTGTTTGTCGGAAAAAGGCCAGGGGACAGAATTTGCGATCGCGATTCCCCTAAAATAGCGCATCTAATTTGTAGAGGCGAGTCCACAGAGAGACGCGAAATTTCGCGTCCCTCCCACGGATTGGACATCAGGCCAAGGCGTTGCTGAATCAGGGTATGATACGGACCAAAGTACGAGAGGGGAGCCGAAAATGATTTCTTGGATTTTGATGGGGAATTGGAACATCTCCAAATTTTAGATAATGAATTAGTAATTTAATTGAATACCCTAGCATTTGTTCACACTTAGAATAACAAAGAGTTTTTCTTTTTAAG
>NZ_JAUBTK010000111.1:0-20670 GCF_036702455.1 Microcoleus sp. D2_18a_D3 | reverse complement strand
GATTCAAGGCGACTGAAGTCGCAGCCGCTTTCCTCCCCATGTCTGAAGCCAGGGGCTTCTCGCTCGTTTTTTGGTGAACGCAGATAGATTTAAATAACTATCGGCGTTCACTTGCGTTTATTTACGGTTTAAAAACTACTCCTTCCCTAACCGAGAAAATCCTACAAATCCCGGCGGATTAGGTAAGTAGCTGCTTCCTGAAATACATCGAGTCGCAACTCTTCAATCTTGACAAGTTTAAATGTCTTAGCAAAATAGATATCATATCAAATCCGTTGACATCGGAATGATTCATCTGTCTCTTCCGTTTCTCTGTCTCCTCTGCGCCCTCTGCGGTTTAATCATTCCAATAGAACCGGAATTCCTATCAGGAGTTACGTCGCTCTATACTGACATTTTTGAGGTGGAGCTACTTATGAAATCAAATCTAGGTTTGTAGTTGCGCTTGGGCGTCCAAGCGCAACTACAAACCTAAAACTCCTTTCTTTGTTCGCAGTGCGTCAGGAAATTATCGCACTAGGAAGCTGCCCTTGCAGCAGTCCGGGGACGGCGCCGACCCGTCACCTGATTGGCAGGAGATGGCAAGGATGGGGATGATGGCGATGATGGCGATGATGGCGATGATTGCGATGATAATAGCTTAGGTGCTTCCAGGGAACCTGGAGATACTGCTGCTTTTTCCGATCGCACTGCTTCTTCTGGAATCTGCATCAGGAATACCAGCAGCGGATTGCTTTGCAGTTCCCGGCGCATCACTCGCTGAATAGCCTTTTCTATTTGCGTTTGAACTCCTACCCAGTCAACATCAACTTGTGAGTCTGAAGTAGCAGGTTTTACAAATTCTGACCAGCGATCGCTCAAAACTGTTTCAATGGTTTGAGTGATTAATTTGATCACCTCGGCGCGATCGGCTGATGTCACTACACCTTTCAAGTGAACTTCTGGTTTGGCAACTAATTTGCCTTCCCAATTCAAAGCCGCCGCTACAGTTACAACGCCATCTCCGGCCAACTGCTGACGTTCCTTGAGGACGCTGGCTTTGACAACGCCCGATCGAGAAGCATCTACTAATTCAATTCCTGAAGGCACTTGACCAGCCACCCGTATCGAATTTTCAGTCAACTCTACGACATCGCCGTTGTCAATAATCACCATATTGCTAGCGGGAATGCCCATGCTTTGAGCCGTCTTGGAGTGCTGGATCAGCATCCGGTGTTCCCCGTGCACTGGCAAGAAGAACTTGGGACGAGTCATGTTAATCATTAACTTTTGGTCTTCTTGACAGCCGTGGCCGGAAACGTGAATGCCTTTGTCGCGGCCGTAAACCACGTGTGCTCCCAGCATCATCAGTTTATCGATCGTGTTTACCACTGCGATCGTATTTCCGGGAATCGGATTAGCCGAGAAAATGACTGTATCGCCCTTTCTGATTTTCAGTTCGTGATGTTCGCCGTTAGCAATGCGAGTCATCGCCGCCATCGGTTCGCCTTGGGAACCTGTAGTTAAAATCAGCACCTTGTCTTCAGCCAAATTGCGGATTTCTTTCAGCGGTTTGAAAATACTATCTTCGCATTTGATGTAGCCGAGATTGCGGCAGTGAGCGATGACGTTAAGCATCGACCGGCCAACCACTCCGACATACCGATTGTTTTTCTTAGCCAAGTCCAAAACAATTTGCAATCGGTGTACCGACGAAGCAAAAGTCGTCAGCAGCACTCTTCCCGGTGCTTGAGCGATAATTCTGTCTAAATTCGGCGCCACAGAACTTTCCGAAGCGGTAAAACCGGGAACTTCCGAGTTAGTAGAATCGCTGATCAAGCACAGCACGCCTTTCTCGCCGTACTCGGCTAGCTTTTGCAAATCAAAATGCTCGCCGTCTACAGGAGTGTGGTCAATTTTAAAGTCTCCGGTGTGGATAACAATTCCCACGGGAGTGTGAATTGCCACAGTAAAACTGTCGGCCATCGAGTGAGTGTTGCGGATGTATTCGACTAAGAAATTCTTGCCAATTCTTACAGTATCCCTGGGTCGAACCGTTCTCAATTCAGTGCGGTGAGACACTCCGGCTTCTTCGAGTTTTCCGGCTAGCAATGCCATCGCCAAACGGGGGCCGTAGATGACCGGAATTTCAAATTGTTTGAGGTGGTAAGGAATTCCCCCGATGTGGTCTTCGTGACCGTGAGTCACGATCATACCTTTAATTTTATGGCTGTTTTCCCGCAGGTAAGTCATGTCTGGGAGGACAATATTTACCCCGTGCATTCCATCTGTCGGGAACGCTAAACCGGCATCTAAAAGAATGATTTCGTCGCCGTACTCGAACACACAAGTGTTTTTACCGATTTCGTGCAGCCCGCCGAGGGGAATAACTTTTAGAGCAGATGCAGTTGTATTTTTGATCATGCGTATCCTTTGTTAGTTATTTTTGTTATTGGTCTGTTAACTGTTGACTGTTGACTGTTGACTGTTGACTGTTGTCTGTCGTCTGTCGCCTACTGTCTACACCTCTCCAATAATCCCTGTGGAACAGGCATCCTGCCTGTTCAAGACAAGCTTTTTGGGAGGTTTTTATCTGTTGTTCGTTGATGGGGGCGATTTTTTCCAAGATATTTGTGGAAAACTCCCCTACGGGGTTTTACTATCCCCTACAGTCAGTTGTCTTTTGCCTTCAGTCTTTAATCCTCAGTCTTTATTTTTTGACTGTTAGCTAATTACTAACAGTTAATTACTAATGACTAATGACTAACAACTAATGACTTATCACAACCAATATTCAGTTGTCTGAAAACTCGTTCTCGCTCGTCTAGCTAGCTGATACTGCTGCTAGCTGACTCAGTACGTCCTTTAACTTTTGAGTTACCTCAACGGGCGGATCGCACAGGGGCGGACGGGTGGAGCCTACATCCCAGCCTTGAAGTTTGAGAGCTGTCTTGACGGGAATGGGATTTGTGGTGAGAAAAAGAGCTTTAAACAGGTCAAAAAGTTGCAAGTGAATCTGGGTAGCGACTTGAACTTGACCGGCCTCGAAAGCTTTGATCATCTGTTGCAGTTGCTCTCCTACCAGATGGCTGGCTACGCTAACTACACCAGATCCTCCTACCGCCAACATTGGCAAAGTTAGGGAATCATCTCCAGAATAGATGGCAAATTCAGGGGATGTCAAGCACCGAATTTGACTTGCTTGATCCAAGTTGCCACTGGCTTCTTTTACGGCCACAATGTTGGGGATTTCTGCCAATCTAGCCACCGTCTCCGGCAACATATTCTGACCAGTGCGACCGGGGATGTTATATAACATTATAGGCAATTCGGGAGCAGATTGCGCGATCGCCCGAAAATGATTATATAAACCTTCTTGCGGCGGCTTGTTGTAATAAGGAACCACCTGCAAACAACCATCTAACCCTAGTTTAGCTGCTTTTTGGGTAGCTGCTACTGCTTCTGAAGTAGAATTCGATCCGGCTCCTGCGATTACCAACGCCTTACCGGCCACCGCCTTTTGTACCACCTGAAATAATTCGTACTCTTCATCCCAGGTCATAGTGGGAGACTCGCCAGTAGTGCCGCACACTACCAAGCTATCTGTACCGCGATCGGCTAAATGAACTGCCAATTTTTCTGCTACCGCATAGTTAACGCTGCCGTCTTCCTTAAACGGCGTAATCATTGCAGTCAGAACCCGTCCAAACTTTACCACACTTTCTCCGATTTTAGACTGTTGATGTTTGATTTTAAATTTTTGATTTCAGATGAAAGGTTGATCTAAAATCCCCAATTTCAATTTCCCAATTGCCAGGGTTCCCCCTAAGTAGAAGCCGCCGCCACTTGGGTTCGCAACAAATCTTTTTGGGCCAGCAACTCAGCTATCTGCACCGCATTTAAAGCCGCCCCTTTGCGAATTTGATCGCCCGACAGCCACATTTCCAACCCGCAGGGGTGAGAAATATCTTGGCGAATCCTGCCAACTAACACGTCATCCTTACCGCTGGCCTCGACAGGCATCGGGAAATAATTAGCTTCCCAGTCTTCTACCAGCTTAACCCCGCTTGCCTGCTTTAAGATTTCCCTGGCCTCGATCGCGCTAAAAGGCTCTGCAAACTCTAGATTAATCGCTTCCGAATGAGCCCGCAGTACGGGAACCCGCACACAAGTTGCCGTAATTTTAATCTCGTCCGTACCAAATATCTTCCGAGTTTCGTTTACCATTTTCATCTCTTCTTCACAATACCCCAAATCATTAATCGGGGTGTTGTGCGGAAACAAATTAAATGCTAAGGGGTAGGGAAATATATCTGTTTTGGGAGTTTCCCCCTGCAAAATTGCTCTTGCTTGAGCTTTCATTTCCTCCATTGCCCTTGCCCCCGCCCCGCTGGCAGACTGGTAAGTTGCTACAACGATGCGCTGTATCGGCCTAACTTTGTGAAGTGGCCAAACGGCAACTGCCATCAAAATAGTCGTGCAGTTGGGATTAGCAATTATACCTCGGTGAGCTGCCGCCGCTTGGGGATTGACTTCGGGAACCACTAGCGGTACGTTCGCATCCATGCGGAAAGCGCTAGAATTGTCAATTACCACGGCTCCGGCTGCCACTGCTTGCGGAGCCCATAATTTAGAAGTAGAGCCGCCGGCAGAGGCGAGCACCAGATCTACGTTATCAAACGATCGCGCCGAAACTGCTTCGACCGGCAGCATCTCGCCGCCAAAAGGCAAAGTTGTGCCTGCTGAACGTTCCGAAGCCAGCAGCTTCAAGTTAGAAATCGGAAAACTCCTGCTGTGCAAGAGTTCTAGCAACTCGGCTCCGACTGCGCCGGTAGCTCCTAAAATGGCAACTCGATAGGATTGAGACAAATTAGTTTCCTCCACAAATTAAAGTCTAAACGATCGAAATCAAAAATTTAAATAACTGCAATTCTCAATATCAAACTTAATTAATGTTATGCGACATCAGGAGCATGAGAGGATAGCAATGGTGCAGTTAAGCGAAAAGGCCGATCGAACTTCCCGATCAATCCGTGCGATCGTACCCAATGCCAGTTTAGCATCTTTTGCCGTTAGCGAAGCTTGCAGAAGAGGATCGCCCACGCCCAATCCGCATCCGGTTAAGTTTTGCGATATATCTGCATTTTCGCAGGCGCATCCATTGACTTTGACTGGCCGCAGAGACCGGCAAGATTGACATCACAGGGCGATATGTGCTATGGTGCATCGGCAATTAGTGGACTTAACCTCCACATTCCTAGCAGCAAAAGCTAGTATCCTCAAACCAAAACTATTTGGCAAGAGCCAAAAAAGTAGCCGGCAATGACTTACAGTCTCATCCGGTAAAGGTGTTGTAGTTGTGCCGTTACGAGTCAAAGCGTACAAAATTAAAATGCAGGCAAAGTCAGATTTGTATGTATTTTATCAAGGAAATTGGGTCTAAAACCCTGTCCTTCTAGGACGGCTTTAATTTATTAAATCCCTTCCTAAAAGTCAGGAAATTTCTAGTATTCTAGAGTAGTCAAGGTTAAACTCCTGGGCCATAGTGCATAAAAACAGTTAACGACACACTTTGGCGCGTAAACCGGGGGACTCAGAGCGGCGAAAACTCTATAAACAGCTAGGGGCTTAACACAGTTCCTTTAACCAGAGAAACAAACTATTTAGTCTTGTTAAGTAGGGTAGGACATACCCGAACTCTAGGTAAATATCCTAGTACGCTTTTGGAGATAGACCAAGAAGGGATGACTGCGAATCAGGCTCGTTAATTGGTAGGATTTCTACGGTTAAAAAGTTTGAGGATTGCCGAAAGGACGCAACATTTTAAGGTCAGTCGCTGAATTAAGAATCCCTGTCCTTTAGGTCAGGGAGTGTCAATACACTATTGTTAAATATCAAAAAAGCCGATGAAAGTAACCCAGGAAAAACTTCCAGCTAGCCAAATTGGTCTGGAAATCGAAGTACCGTCAGAAAAGTCAAAACAAGCTTACGAGCAAGTAATTAAACAATTTGCTCGCGAGGTTAGTATTCCTGGGTTCCGCAAAGGCAAAGTTCCCCGTCAAGTTTTGCTACAGCGCCTAGGCCAGAGTCGTTTGAAGGCGACGGCTTTGGAAAATTTGATTAATGATTCCCTGCAAAAAGCTCTCGAACAAGAAAAAATTGCGGCAATTGGCAGTTTTGAACTTCGCACCGAGTTTGAAGAATTACTAGAGAAGTTCGATCCAGAACAGCCTCTGATTTTTTCGGCAAAGGTTGATGTACAACCCGAAGTGAAAATGGGTCAGTACACAGGTTTGCAGCTTCAAGCAGAAGAAGCTAAGTATGATGAGGCTCAGGTAGATGAGGTTCTGGCAAAATATCGATCGGACAAAGCTGCTTTAATCCCTGTAGAAGGCCGGCCGGCTCAGTTAGGAGACATGGCTTTGGTTGATTTCTCCGGTAGATTTGCGGAAGCAGCCGAAGGCGAAACTCCAGCAGAAATTCCGGGCGGTCAAGCAGAAGATTTTCAAGTAGAATTGTCGGAAAATCAGTTTGTACCGGGCTTTATCCAAGGCATGATCGGGATGAATCCGGGAGAAACTAGAGAAGTTTCCGTGCAGTTCCCAGATGAGTATAGCAGTGAAGAATTAGCCGGAAAACCCGCAGTCTTTACGATTACCCTCAAAGAACTTAAGGAAAAAGAATTGCCGGAGTTGGACGACGACTTCGCCCAAGAAGTCAGTGAGTTTGAAACTTTAGCAGAACTGCGCGAATCGCTCGAAACTCGGTTTAAAGCAGACCAAGAAAACAAGACATCAGCAAATAAGGAAAAAGCTATATCAGCAGCGCTCGTGCAGCTAATAGACGTGGAAATCCCAGAAACAATGGTCGATCGCGAAATCGATTATTTGTTGAATCAACAAGCCGTCCAATTGAAAAATTACGGCATAGATATCAACCAACTGTTTACCGAAGAAAATATGGGCCCGATGCGGGAACGCTCGCGCCCGGAAGCAATCGAGCGCCTCAAGCAGAATTTAGCTCTGGCAGAAGTAGCCAAGCTGGAATCCTTATCTGTTGAACCAGCAGAAGTAAAAGCAGAAGTAGCAAAAATCAGAAAGCAGTTTCCCAAAGGAGATTTTGACCCCCAAAGGTTGCAGGAATTTGTAGCAGAAGACTTGCTCAAACAAAAAACCCTGAAATGGTTGGAAGAAAAAGGAACAATCGAACTCGTACCTGAAGGCTCACTGACTCCTGCCGCAGAAGAATCTGATGCAGATGCAGATGATGCAGATGATGCAGAAACTTCAGAAGCAGCCACAAGCGTCGAAGTTGAAGTTGTAGGCGAAGATTAGGGCGCAGAATCAAAGTAGTAGCGACACCGCACGCCAGCCCTTCTTCGTGTCAACAAACACGTTAAACCCGCAGTCCGGCAGGGGTTTAAACCCCTGCCTCAAAGCTAAAGTCCTCGCTATGAGGACTGAATAATTCATTAGTCCTCATAGGGAGGACTTTAGCTATTAGACAGGGAATTCATTCCCTGGCGGACTAGCGGGTCCACTGGTGGACTTGGCGGGCTGAAAGCTTAAGTGGACACTAATGGGGTCTTGGAGTGTCCCTACGGCGGGGATCGATCGGGGGTATCTGAAGTGCGATCGAATTTTACGTTAAATGTCGAGCTACTGTTGAATTTGGGTTAAATAGTCACAAGATTTTTGCTCGACTATACCCAATGCCCAATGCCCCATTCCCCATTCCCCATTCCCCATTCCCCCGATATCTGTTCAGAAGAGGCATAATAGTTAAAAGCTGGCGGCTTAATTTAAAGCTTTCATCAGCAGCAGCAAATTGTCTAGAATCCTTGACTGGTGTCTTATGGTTGTATCTCAATCTTCCAATTACCTAATTACAAGCTATAACGATTTTGATGTCAGTTCCAGCCCCAGCAATGTAGTGCCGATGGTACTAGAACAGTCGGGGATGGGCGAGCGGGCCTTTGACATTTACTCGCGCTTGCTGCGGGAGCGAATTGTGTTTTTAGGAACTCCCGTAACCGACGAAGTTGCTGACTCGATAGTGGCTCAGCTATTGTATCTAGATGCCGAAGACCCAGAAAAAGATGTCCAAATGTACATTAATTCCCCCGGCGGCTCGGTGACGGCCGGCATGGCAATTTATGACACAATGCAGCAAATCCGCCCGGATGTGGTGACGATTTGTTACGGTTTGGCAGCGAGTATGGGCGCATTTCTACTGACAGCAGGAGCCCACGGTAAGCGGATGTCTCTTCCGAGTTCCCGGATTATGATCCACCAGCCGCTTGGAGGCGCTCAAGGTCAAGCAGTTGATATTGAGATTCAAGCCAAAGAAATCCTTTATCATAAGCGTAAGCTGAATCAACTGCTAGCGCACCACACGGGTCAACCGATCGACAAATTAGAGGCTGATACAGAGCGCGACTTTTTTATGTCAGCCGAGGAAGCCAAAAATTACGGTTTGGTCGATCGAGTTATCGAAAAGGAAAACCTTCCGACGGCGGGAGAGAATGTCACTGCACTGAATTAAGAGGCTGTTATGTCTAAGTACGACTCCCATCTAAAATGTTCGTTTTGTGGCAAGTCTCAAGAGCAAGTACGCAAGTTGATCGCAGGCCCTGGGGTGTATATCTGCGACGAATGCGTAGACTTGTGCAATGAAATTTTAGATGAGGAGTTGTTTGATTCGAGTGCAGTGCCCGCAGCAGCGGTGCCTCCGAAGCAGGAAACGACGCAAAAGCGCCGCGCTACCTCCGGCAAAAGTATGTCGCTGAGCCAAATTCCCAAGCCGAGGGAAATTAAAAATTACCTCGACGAAAACGCCATCGGGCAAGATGAGGCGAAAAAGGTGCTCTCGGTGGCAGTTTACAACCACTACAAGCGCCTCAGCTTTATCCATGCAAAAAATAGCGGCAAGCACCCGCCGGAAGAAGTAGAACTGCAAAAATCGAATATTTTGTTGATCGGGCCGACGGGCTGCGGAAAAACTCTGCTGGCTCAGACTTTGGCGGATATGCTAGACGTGCCGTTTGCGGTGGCTGACGCGACGACGCTGACGGAAGCAGGCTATGTTGGGGAAGATGTGGAAAATATTTTGCTGCGGCTGCTGCAAGTGGCAGATATGGACGTGGAAGAGGCGCAGCGCGGAATTATTTATATTGATGAAATTGACAAAATTGCCCGCAAAAGCGAAAATCCTTCGATTACCCGGGATGTGTCTGGGGAAGGCGTGCAGCAGGCGCTGTTGAAAATGCTTGAGGGGACGATCGCCAATGTACCTCCCCAAGGAGGGCGCAAGCATCCCTACCAAGACTGCATCCAAATTGACACTAGCAATATCATGTTTATCTGCGGCGGTGCTTTTGTCGGTCTGGAGAAAGTGATAGAGCAGAGAACTGGTAAAAAGTCAATGGGTTTTATTCAGCCCGGAGAAGCTCAGCCGAAGGAAAAGCGGGCTGCTGATGTACTCAAGCAACTGGAACCCGATGATTTGGTGAAGTTTGGGATGATTCCTGAGTTTATTGGGCGGGTGCCGGTGGCGGCGGTGTTAGAGCCGCTGGATGAGGAAACGCTGATGGCGATTTTGACTGAGCCGCGCAATGCTTTGGTTAAGCAGTATCAAAAGCTGCTGAAGATGGATAATGTGCAGTTGGACTTTAAGCCAGAGGCGATTCGGGCGATCGCCCAGGAAGCATACCGCCGCAAAACTGGAGCGCGGGCGCTGCGGGGAATTGTGGAAGAATTGATGTTGGATGTGATGTACGAGTTGCCGTCGCGCAAGGATGTTGCCCGGTGTACCATTACTAAGGAAATGGTTGAGAAGCGATCGACGGCTGAGTTGTTGGTACTTCCGTCTTCGCTACCAAAACCGGAATCGGCTTAAAAGTTTTCACATTGTCAATAAGTCTTTTAGGGCGGGATCTCCTGCCCAACCCATACTCCCCACAAGAAAATTCACTCTTCGCTTCACAGGCCTGACAGCCTGTTCTTGAGCATGGTACAACATATCATATCGTTTCCGGTTGCATCGAAATTATTAGTAGCCGAAATTAGGAGACGGCACTGCCGTCTCCTCTATCATGTCCAAGAGTGCAACCGGAATTGATATCACATCAAGCCAATGCCCAATGCCCAATGCCCAATGCCCAATGCCCATTTACCAATCTATAAAATCATCCTCACCTAACTCAGAAGATAACTCGGAAAAATCCGGTTCAGATTCCAATCTAAAAGTTTCCGACTCCCAAATCTCCAAGTCATCCGACAAATCGACTACTTCCCCGTCAAACATATCAGCCAATTGCCTAGCCGTATTCGCGACATATTGAGCGTCATCACGCACCGCTATAGCCTGAGCTTTAAAGTCATTTTGAGAGTCTGTAGAGCCGTTTGTGGGCGATCGCGATTCGGAAATTGTCGGCACATTAACGCCAGTATTTTCAGGCGCTGGCGGGTGTTTTGGTTCTTCTCCACCCTTCCCCAAAAAATCATCTGTAATCTCAGCATCCGCCGACTTCTGCACCTGTTTGCCCGCATCACTCACAGGATGAGAATTCCTAGGATTTTCGTCAACACGTCCGTTAGAAGTAGGCAAATCCTTGGCGCGGGAACTATTAGTTTCAGCGGGATTTGTCAACCCCACTTTTACTGTTACTCGACGGTTAAAAATTTGCAAAAAAGCTTCTTCAATATTAGCTACTTTGTCTTTAACCATATTGAGCAACGGCTGCGAACTAATCTTAACATGAGCCGTATTATTGCTAAAAATTACTAGCTGTCCATGTTGGCGAAGCAGCGATTGAGTGCCATGCGGCCGCACGCGGTCAAGTACCTGTTCCCACACTCGATTTAAATCGATTTCATCGGCTGAATTAGTCGGTGAATAATTTGTTTGATTCGTTTCCGCAGTTGGTACAGGTGCGGGAATCGCAGCAGGAGGTGTGCTTTCTATTTTATTAGCCACAGGCGGCGATTGAGGCGGAGGATTCTGCGAATTGGGAACTGAAGATTGTTCAATATGAGATGTCTGACTCCCCCCCGATTGTAGGGGCGGTGCCCCCGTGCCCGCCCTGGGTTGGGGGGGGTAATTTTGTGGTGGTGGAGCAATATTTTTAGCTGGTTCGGCTGTTGCTTGTGACTGAGTTCTAATTGCTGAAGGCAATAATCCCAATAGCGTTACTTCCAGCCACAAACGCGGCTGAGTAGTGTTTTTAATTTGCACTTCGTGGGTTTGCAAATGTTTCTGACCTGCCAAAATCAACTCGGCATCCCAACTGCGGGCAAAATCCCCCAGTTTTTCCCAAGTTGCCGATGTTAAAGCTACTAAATCTGACCGCTTTGGTGCAGCTTTGGCTATTAGCAAATCTCGGTAAAAGCTGGCGAGACTTTGCAGGACGATTAGCGGTTCCCGACCGCGATCCATGAGATGGCGGGTCATGTCTATTAGTGCTGTAGCGTTATCTGTATCAATAGCTTGCAGCAAATCCATTAAGTCGTTTTCGGGGACTGCGCCGACTAAATCCCAAACTTTTTCAACTGTTACTTCACCCTGAAATAAGCTTAGTTGGTCGAGCAAACTTTCGGCATCTCGCAGACCTCCTTGGGCGATTTGAGCGACCATTTGTACTGCATCGCTGGCAATGTTAATATTTTCTAATTTGGCAATTTTGTGCAAGTGTGCGGTCATTGAGTCGAGGGGAATCCGGCGGAAGTCGAATTTCTGGCAGCGAGAGATGATGGTTGGCAAGACTCTTTGTGGGTCGGTTGTTGCGAGAACGAATACAACGCGATCGGGCGGTTCTTCTAGGGTTTTTAATAAGGCATTAAATGCCTGGGTACTGAGCATATGAACTTCGTCGATTACATATACTTTATAGCGACACTGTACGGGAGCAAATTGAGCTCGTTCGATCAAATCCCGAATGTTATCTACTCCCGTGTTGCTGGCTGCGTCGATTTCGATGACATCTAGTGTGGAACCTCGGGCAATTTCTTGGCAAACGTTGCATTTGCCGCAGGGTGTGGGGGTGGGGGCAACCGTAGAAATACAGTTGAGGGATTTGGCGAAAATTCTGGCACTAGAGGTTTTACCGGTGCCTCTGGGGCCGGTGAATAGATATGCTGGTGCTATGCGCTCTTGTAGGATGGCGCTGGTGAGGGTTTGGGCGATCGCCTCTTGACCGACTAATTCGGCAAATGTCTGAGGGCGATATTTGTGGTGCAGGGGTTCGTAGGTCACGATCGAATATTGGTGGTATTAGCTGTAATCTTAGCTAAGGAGACGTTGTTCGATCGCAAAGAGAGCTCGACTCTCACAGCAAGCCGCTCGGTGGGCTTGCACGGCGGGAGTGAGGGCACAGTAGGAATATATCACTCTCCCAACGTCCGCCCCTCGATCGCCCGGGCGATCGGCTGTTCTCCTTGAGGTTTTCCGCTGCTGGCTCCCAGAGTTACTATTAATTTATGTGTATTTCTTTTTATTTTTCTAGAAACGGAGACCGCCGAACCAACATTTTTTTTAGCTGTATTGGTATAATATATTACAGACAATTCACCATTTCTATTGGCCAGTGCCAGCGCGCGATTTCCCGATATTTCGGAAACCGGCTTGCAGTTAAAGATAAAGTATTAATTAGAGGGTGCGTGTTCCAGTTGCAGAAATCCAGTTGTACCAAGATGATGGTGGAATGATGTCAATGTTGGTTGATCCAGTTGCACTACCAGCTTTACTCTGGAGTCCTGTATAAATATAGCGTCAAATTTTACCCTTTAAAAGCCCATGTCAACCCAAATAATCCTTGTAGAACCAAGGTTGGCAGTAGCCTCTCCCAAACCTAAAAAGGCTAAACCCGGAGATCCGTCCTCAGACCAACTCTTAATAGGAGGGGCGGGATTACTGTTGTTATTGCTTATCGGTTTAGCGGTGTTTACCAAGCTAAAACTCGACGATTTGAACAAAAAGCTCAAATTTGAGGAGTTTAGAAATCGAGAACTCCAGAAAAAATACAAAATGGCTCTGGAAACCATGTCAAAGATGGAAAAGAATCCCGACCTTATCCACTCGCGAGACTTTAATTTAGACTACCTGAGAATGCGGATGGCGGAAGAAGTATTTCACTTTGCCATTGTGAACCAGATCAAGGTAAAAGTTAAAGAAAAAATTAGTATTGCTCTGCGTCCGACTCAGGGTGCAGTGGGAGATAAAAACGGGACTGCCGGCAGCGGCAGGCAAGTAGATTCGATGTTTGATATCGAATACGAAACTGGCGATCCGGCGGTAAAAATAGAAAAACGTGTGCTGTTTCGGATTCAAATTAAGCTGATGAAACTGCCGACTCAGGCAACATCAGCGACAATTAATCAAATTATTGACTGTTTGGAAACTTATCTGAGTCCTTCAGACGACCACGACAGTTGGCAGCCGACCATTCAAGGTCGCATCGTTCATATTGAGTGGGATCAAAAAGCCAAGCCGACGCCGATGTTGGTGCTGGAACAGTCGAATGAAGGGGTGAATGTTACCTTTAGAACTACGAGAACGCCTGCTGGTAGACCTGCAAATGACCTTGAGAGCCAGTTGACAGGAGCTAAAGGTCAAAAAAGTGGCAAAAGTAGTTCTAAAACTCCAGCCAAAGGTGCAACAAAAAGTCCTGCCAAGGTAGGAGGAAAGCGTCCCGGTTCTCGGAAATAAGTTGAGGTGGATTAATATTATTTTCCCGAAAGAACGCCTGTGGCAGCCGCTGTTGATGTATCTTGTGCGAGGTAGCCGTCTTCCATGTGAATAATGCGATCGGCTATATCTAAAATGCGGTTGTCGTGGGTGACAAGCAAAATAGTGCAGTGCTGTTCTTTGGCCAAACCTCGCATAATTTCTACCACATCTCTACCTGATTTACTGTCTAGGGCTGCTGTGGGTTCGTCTGCTAATACTAATTTCGGCTGGCTGACTAACGCCCGGGCGATCGCAACTCTTTGTTTCTGTCCGCCAGAAAGACTGCTTGGGTAATAATCTATTCTGTCTCCCAACCCCACAGCTTCCAGCATTCCCTCTATTCTATCATTAGTTTCTTGGCGAGAAAGATGGGTGTGCAGTTCTAAAGACATTTGCACGTTTTGCCTAGCTGTCAAGCATTTGAGCAAATTGTGACCTTGGAAAATATAGCCGATGTCGCGACGGACTTTAACTAATTTATTTTTCGCGGTTCCCCGCAATTCTTGGTCGAGAATTTTAAGACTACCTTCTTGGATCGATCGCAAAGCTCCAATCAAGGTTAACAATGTTGTTTTACCAGACCCCGAAGGCCCAGTCATCAGCACGATTTCGCCAGGATAAATTTCTAGGTTGATGTCAAATAATGTCTGTTTGCGAAGTTGTCCTTCGCCGAATGAATGATTTAGATTTTTAATTGAGACAACTGGTACAGTGTTCATAGTAATGGCTATATTTAAAAATATAAAATTAATGCCATATAGAGCAACAGCCCAGGCTCATATACGATCGGGATCGATTCCCTGCGATCGCAAATAAGCAGCCAATCGCTCTTTTTGTTCTCGTTCGCGATCTGCCCGTTGGCGTTCCTGTTCGGCGCGCAGGCTTTCGAGCCTAGCTCGTTCGCTTCCTGTCAGCAATAAATTGCCTTGGTTATCCCACCAGCGCAACCACTCCTGCGTCTGATTTTGATAGCTACCCGACCATACACCTAACTCTACTCCCATCAGGTCGATCGGGTAATGTCCGCGATCGTTCGGTTCCAAGCGCCGATACCGAGTATTCACACAGTTGTAGACTTCTAATTCACTTGTTTGGATTTTATAGATAGCGTAGTAGGGAATCCTGATAATCCGCTCGTATACCCAAAATTTTCCTGGTTTCTGGTTTCCGCCAGAGGGTAAAGCAGATAAGGGAGTGCTGTCGAGTTCTTCAGAACCATCACCCGAAGCAAATTCGATCGCAATCAGCGGCACAATATACTCGCGCCACAGCACGTAGGAACGGCGGTATTGCCCGTCTAATCTCGGCGGAACGTTGGGGACGTAGAACCAGTCAGGGGCTTCTGCACCCTTTTCTGGAGGGTCAGTTTCGCGCCAGTAGATACCGCAATCTTGCCCGATCGCATATTGTCCGTCAGGATGAAGATTTTGCAGCGTAATTTCCAGGGAGTCTGTGAGCAGGATACTCTGCGGATGTTCTTGAAAGTTTTTCACAAACGTGCCGTCAGATTCTGGGAGTTGCGTGTGATCGGGAAAGGCGGGAGGCAACGCTGTGGGCTTGAAGCTTTGTGTCATAGCGTATAACCGAGGGAGAGGGGGATTCGGGGAGAGGGGGATTCGGGGAGAGGGTCCGAGGATTTGACGATTTTTGATATGCGATCGATATCTACAATTTAAATGCAGTACAGCTTACTCACCTCTAGCATAGCGTTCGATCGGCACAGCTTCCAATGCCCGATCGGGAAAAGAAGTGGGCATTGGTTATTGGTTATTAGACAGAACAAATAACTAATGACTGATGACTAATGACTGCTGACTTCCTTAAAAAATATCAGCCGGGTCAGCCGCCTGCAACTTCCTAACTGCGATCGCCCCCGACACAGAACACATGATCACTGTCATTGTAAACACAGTTACAACTTTTCCCAAAGTCATGTACATCGGTAAACTCGTAGCAGTTCTAGCTAAACCGTATAGCCCCACAGAAATCCCAAGTCCTGGCAGATAACCAAGGATTGCCAAAATTAAAGCCTCTTGAAAAACCACACTCAAAAAGTAACCGTCTTTATATCCCATCGCCTTTAACGTAGCGTATTCTGGCAAATGGTCATTAACATCAGTATAGAGAATTTGATAGACAATCACGATGCCAACGATAAACCCCATTGACGCGCCGAGAGTAAAAATAAATCCGATCGCCGTGCTTTCCTCCCAATATTTTTTCTCAAAAGCTACAAACTCTTCTTTAGAAGCAATTGTCACGTCTTGCGGTAAACTTGCCCTCATTTTTGCAATCACTGCCTTGACATCAGTTCCCGGCTGCAAGTGAACAATTCCGACATCAATTAAGCCTCTAGTTCTTCTACTGTGAAAAATCCGCAGAAAGTTCAAATCGCTGGTAATAATATTGCCATCAGCACCGAAAGATGCTCCTAAAGTAAATAACCCCTCTACAGTAACGCGGCGGTTATCTATTTCAGTTTCCACAGGCTTTCCCTGGTTGAAATATTCTGCTACTGGCCCAAACTCCGGGCGGGAAGCTCGATCGAATAAAACGACATCTGAAATTTTGATTTTGTCCAAATTATCTGTAACTTCCGGCAGCTCAAAGATGGGACGAGCGGGGTCAAAACCGATTACCATCAGTTGGCGGGTATTGTTTTTGTCTGGGGCGGGGTTTTTCCACAAACCAAAGCCTAGATATACCGGGCTGATTCCGGTAACGCCATTAAAACTCAAAGCTTGATACAAACGCCGTTGGGGAAAGCTTTTCATGGCTATTAAAGCCGTAGATTGCGTGCTGGTGATAAAAATATCCCCTTTTAATTGCGAGTGAAAGCTGATGGAACTTTCAAACAGCGCATCTCTAAATCCCAACTGGATAAACATCAGCAAGTCTGCAAATCCAATGCCGGCTAGCGCGATTACTAAACGCATTTTTTCGCGGGTTAACTGTGCCCAAGCTAGCGGTATTTTTGCCATACAATGAAGGAAGAAGGAAGAAGGAAGGAAGAAGGAAGAAGGAAGAAGGAAGGAGGAAGGAGGAAGGAGGAAGAGGGAATAAGGAAGGAGGAAGAAGGAAGGAGGAAGAGGGAGGAAGAAGGAAGGAGGAAGAGGGAATAAGGAAGAGGGAAAAGGGAATAAGGAAGGAGGAAGAGGGAAGAACGAGTAATGAGTAACAAGCTCGATCGCTCCTCTGACCAATTACCAATTACCAATTACCCATGTTATATGTCTATTTTAACTTCTACTTGCAAGTTTGTTAGGGTTGCAACTTTCTTGCTCGATGCCGGATCGAGGCGAATTCTTACTTCGATAACTCTCGCGTCGGTGTCGGCGGCGGGGTCTGTATTGAGGACATCTTTTTTGCTGATTTGTTTGCCGATGCGATCGACTGTTCCTTCCAAAGCGCCTGCAAAAACCGGGCTGGTGACTGTTGCGCGCTGGCCGTTTCGCACTTTGGCGATGTCGGTTTCGTAAACTTCTGCTACGGCATACATTTGATCCGTGCCGCCTAGTTCTACGATGCCGTCTTGAGTGTTGACAGCTTCTCCTTGTCGGCTGTGAACTTTGAGGATGTAGCCGGATACGGGTGCTTTGACGTAACTTAAGTTTAAGTCTACTTGAGTTTTTTGTTTTGTGGCGATCGCACTTTCGACGGCGGCTTGGGCGGCTTGCACGTCTTCGGGACGGACTTCGGCAATTTGGTCTAGATTTGCTTTGGCTTGATTGATTTGTTCTTGGCCTGTTTCTGCTTTTTGTTTTAGTATTGCTTCGGCTTGATTGATTTGTTCTCTACCAGTTTCTATTTTTTGATTTAAGGTTGCTCTGGCTTGGTTAATTTCCTGCCTGCCTGTTTCTAACTTGCGTCGGAGATTGGCTCGGGATTGATTGATTTCCTGCTTGCCTGTTTCTACTGTTTGTTTGATTGTTGCTTTCGTTTCGACTATTTGCTCTTGCAGTGTTTGCACTGTTTTTTCTAATATAGCTTGCGCTTCTTTTACTCTCTGGCGAGCCGTCTCTGCTGCTAAACGTTTGGTGTCGTAGGCGGAAGCAGAAATTGCGCCTGTTTGGGAGAGTTCTTTATTGCGTTGTTCCTCGGCTTCGGCGTTGGTTAATTCGGCTTTGAACCGATCGACTGTAGCGTTTTGAGACGCAATTTCGCCGCGCAATTGAGCTTCTAGCCTAGCCAATTTGGACTGCTGCACCTCTGTTTCTCTTTCGAGTTGTGCCTCAAATTTGGCGACGTTAGCTTGTTCGGCTTCGGTTTCTCTTTGGAGTTGTGCCTCAAACTTGGCGACGTTAGCTTGTTCGGCTTCGGTTTCTCTTCGCAGTTGAGCTTCTAAGCGGGCGACATTGGCTGCTTCGCCTTCGCTTTCCCTTTGCAGTTGTGCTTCAAACTTGGCAACTTCTGCTTGTTGAGCGCCGACAACGCCTGTTTTTGCGCCTGCTTGAATTTTCGCTAATTCTGCTTGTTTGACTTTGACTTCTTTGTCGGCTTGTTGCAGGATTGCTTGGAGTCGATCGCGCGTATCGAGAACTGCTATGATTTGTCCTTGACTGACTCGATCGCCCTCTTCCACCTGCAACTGTTCAATTCTTGCTCCCTCCGACGCAGAAGGGGCGGACAATTTGATAACTTCCCCCTGGGGAGTCAACCTACCCAAAGCTGTGACGCTGTTGCGGGTGGCGACGGAAGTTGCAGCAGCCGCTGCCGCCGCCGCCTTTAACTCTTCGGCTTTTCTAAGTTGAGATACTTGCCAAAAACCGACTCCTGTGGTAATGAGAGTGGCGGCGATCGCTAAACCGATGACTCCTCGCCCTGGAGGTTTTAAAAATGATTTATCCTTGACCCGTGATTCCTTTCCCATTACTTATAAAGTAGGTGATTTCCTGATTAAGTTTTTTTCACCCACTGTGAAGTATTGTAAACCAATTTCAGCTATTTAGGGATATCAAAAAGCACCTCGGTCATGTAATGTTCGGCCCAATCTTGACCGAAAGCTTTTTCGAGTACGCGGCGGGTTTTGTCGTTTTGCTGCTGCTGGGTGCAGTAGTAAATTTGAGCGTCGAGAATTTTCGATGCTTCGGCGGCAGAGACTGGTTCGGAAGCGACTGCCTGTTTGCAGTGAATTTCAACGTAGGATTCAACAATATCCAAAAACCGACTGTTTTCTTCGATCGACTCTGGCCGCACAAACAGACAAAATTCTGAGAAAATATCCCCCCATTCGGGAATTTGGCGGGGACAAGAAAATTGATTGATCGGCAAAATTTGCAGTTGGGTTCGGTAGGTTTCCGACAAAGTTCGATCGGGATTGAGGGGAGAAAGGTCTGCGATCGCGGCGCTAACTTGGCCTTTGCCTGCTACGATATCCGTACCGAACATCGGCAAAGCATAATTCGGTCTGGGAAACATCACGCAGTGCAGAATGTCAAGCAAGGGCCCGACTTTAGCGAGTTCGAGGTGTATTTTGCGGAACTGGGGCGTTTGATAGCAGCGGTTTTCAATGATCAGTTTTTCTCCTTCCAAGCGGCCTTCTACATATCCCAACTCAGCGGGCAGGTGGTAGGGTTCGAGGTCGAGATAGCGGTGCCATACTGCTTCCATCCGATCGGCTAAATCGCGGATGAGATGGTGCTGTTGGTCGCGCAGAGAAGGCTGGGATATTTCTAACATTCCTATTTATCGGGGGATAGCTTAATAAAACTTGATTCTACTGTTGCAAGATGCAGGAAAAAAGGTAGATACTTTAACAATATCAGTAGATTGACTTACGATCGAGCAAGTTTTACAGGAGATTTTGTATGTTTGGTCTGGGATTGCCCGAAATGGGCATTATTGCGGTGGTGGCCATACTAATTTTTGGCCCCAAGAAGATTCCTGAGTTAGGAAATGCTTTGGGCAAAACGCTGCGGAGTTTTAAGGAAGGGGTTGGTCAATCTGAGGATGAAGCTGTTGAGAAGGATAAAGAGGAAGAGGGCCAGCCGAAAGTGTAAATTAGCTTTGTAGTGAGGATTTTAGTCCTTCTTTTTAAGGGTTCAAGTCCTCACTACGAACCTATTCGGGAAATTTGCCTTCTCTAACTTCAAGGGAATAATCTTTGACAGCTTGGGTAATTGTTTCTCGCAAATTGGCGTAAGCTTTCGCAAAAGGCGGCTGTTTTTCGGAAAATCCCAACAAATCGGAAGTAACTAAAACTTGACCGTCGCAGTGCGGCCCGGCCCCGATACCAATGGTGGGAATAGTTAATTTTTGGGTAATTTGAGCGGCTAAGTCTGCGGGAATGTGTTCTAAGACGATCGCAAAGGCACCTGCTTCTTGAAGCGCGATCGACTCTGCTATGATGCGATCGGCTGCTTGGGCCGTTTTTCCTTGTTTTTTGTAGCCGAGTTGGTGTACCGACTGCGGAGTTAAACCGACGTGGCCCATCACCGGAATTCCGGCGGATGTTAGCTGCGAAACTGTGGCAGCCATTGCTGGATATCCACCTTCTAATTTTACAGCTTGAGCGCCAGTTTCTTTCAAAACTCTCCCCGCCGAGTGCATGGCTTGCTGGGGACTTTCTTGGTAAGTCAAAAACGGCAAATCGACCACAATTAATCCTTGTTTAACTCCGCGACGCACTGCTTTAGCGTGGTGCAGCATTTCATCGAGGGTTATGGGTAGGGTTGTGTCGTAGCCTAAGACTGTCATGGCGAGGGAATCGCCGACTAGGATGATATCTACGCCTGCTTGATCGATGAGTTGGGCGATCGCATAATCATAAGCTGTCAGGGCAACAATTGACCGCCCTTGTTGTTTCCACTGAATTAATTGATGAGTAGTGACTGACATTTTAGTGCAAAAATATAATATTATTTCTGGATATTACTTATAATATCAAATCCGGTGTGCGATTCGTTTAACCTAAATAAGTAGAAATACTTAGGGAAGGTTAGCCTGGTTCAACATAACCTTGATAAC
>NZ_JAUBTK010000110.1:0-20722 GCF_036702455.1 Microcoleus sp. D2_18a_D3 | reverse complement strand
TATTTTGGCGAACCTTAGCAATGATGTTAGAGTCTAGAATACATAGATAATGTTTTTTGTCAATGCGTAAGTCCTAGACTTATCAATCCATCCCAGAACGCGGACGGAGGCGGTTCAACTGATTGATGGCCCAGCGAGCAGTTTCCTGAACTTCTGGATCTGGATCGTCTGTCGCACGGTGCAACAAGTAACTGATTTGATTCACCAATTCGTAAATCCGCGTCAAGTCGCGAATCGCATTTTTACGCACTTCGGGATTTTCATTTTGCAGCGAAATTGACCAGGCATTATTCATGGGTTTGAGAGTGCGAATGCCAATTTCCGAGAGACTTGCCAAAATTAAACTGTACTGGCTCGAGTCGGAATTTGCTAGCAAATCGAGCAACGGCTCAACTGCTCTGGAATCTCCCCGCTGGCCGAGTTCCCAAATTGCTTTGCGCCTCAAAGCCGGATTTAGGTGCTGCAAATCTTCAATCAGTGCTTCAATAATATCAACTTTAGGTCTACCATCCGTTTCGGGAAGGGCAATACCTTTCTTCTTCGCTAGGGAATCGGTTTGATTAGTTGTTTCGGGAATGTTGAAACCTGTGTTGCTGTATCCGTTGCTGTGAGTTTCCAAGGGGGAGGTGTCGGAATTAATTCGATCGCCCTCGACTGCTGCATCCTCGGATTCTGATTCCCCGGATTCCGGGAGAGAAGGTCGAGCGCTGCTCTCGATACTGTAGTTTTTTTGCAAACCAAAAGGGTCGGGGAAGGCTGACAGCGATTGTCCTCCAGAAGAATTCTCTTGCGGCCTACTTTGGTGCGAGTTTTTAGGAGAATCGGGATTAGTAAATTGAGAGTTTCTTTGGTTGTGGCGATCAAATCTTCCCCGTCTTCGCTTAGAATAATTTGGCTCGTCACTGCTAACTAATTTGAGCATGATAAATACTGCCGCTGCCGTGACGACAACTGCTGCCAAACCCAACATTAAGAACCCCCGCTGACGAGACAAAATGACGAGCAAATTGGATACCGATTTCGGGATCTTAGAATTAGATTTGGACCTTTTGGACGGCTGAGATTTGTTTTTATCGGGCGCTGGAGACGGTTTTGGAGGCTTGGAATCTTGGCGATCGTCCGGGGGAGAGTTCGCCTGAGCAATTTCTTGGGGAACAGCACGCGCAGAGGCAGTGAGTACCTGGTGCCCTCCGTCGGCACTTGGACTGAACACAGCGCCCAGACAGGCAATGCAGGTGAACAAACATACAGAGGAGCGGTAATGCGCCATAAGACTCAATCCGGGTTTTGAGAGGCAACGCCGCATGACGAGCTTTAGTTTAACCTTGAGTTAGCTCGATCCTAGCTGCTATGGGCTTAACTAACTTACAAATAGCACCAGACTAGCGAAAAACCCTGGTTTGAGAGGGCACCGAGCCAGATATTATAAGCACAATTGTGTCATTGACGTGCAACTCCTTTAAATAATTAGTTTAATTAGTTTAAAACGAACAACTACATCGGCGGCTACGACTTTAGCAGCGGCATCCCGAAAGTGGATTGCAGCTAATCTCACCTACGTGCAGTGTGCAGTGCAGACCCCGCAGCGCAGCACTGCGGGGGCGCTAGCAGACGATTGTGGCTAGCTGTCGATTTTTTACGAATAACGTGGCATGACCAAAAGTTTAACAAGCTTCCGAGCCGACGGGTCGATCGTTTTTGTGTGAATTTGGGCGGAAGTGGGACAGGGGCATTGGCACTCGTAACGATAAACTCGGTTTTTTCGTTAATTCTTCGCTGCTAAACCGCATATTTTCAGTACATTCCAGGACGCACTTTCGACGCTCACAAATCCGTTTTATTTACCAAAAATGCTGTAAGAAAGAGAGCGCTGATTTGACCGATGTTAATTTGAAGGGGGCAATTATCCCGGATAGAAGTGTTTGGGCGATCGACTAAGATAACCGTTAGGAAATATTGTATTCAGCAAGCAAGCGCCAAAAATCATACTATAGCCATCCTAAATCATTTGTAAATTTCTTACTCCCTCCCCTTGATAAGGGGAGGGTTGGGGTGGGGTCAAAAATTTACGACTCCTGCAAGGATTGCTATATCTTGGTAAAAGCAGGGTCGGATTTAGTTAGGAGCTATAGTGAGAGCGAGTAGACCCTTTCACGCAGGCGTCCTCTGCCAACGTTCTGTTTATTTGTACCCACTTACTTAAGTTAAATCAATCGGTATTTAATGCTGTGTCGCCAAATTTGATATAAGATCGAGCTAAATTTCTAGTGTGAGAGTAGAGGCGTTTGTGAGCCAACAAGATATTTTAAATTTAGCAAAAGAAGGCGATGCCAGGGCGATCGCATTTCTGATCGGCCAAGCACTCCAAAGCTTCGGCGTCACGGCGAAAGCCAGCCGGGAAAATGACACCCTGCACCTGCTGCTGGAAGCAGAACATTTACCCGCAGAAGAAGCCTGTCTCCGAGTCGCAGTCAAAGGGTTGCAGCGGCTGCAACCCAATAACCTTTACTCAGTGACAGTTTACGGGCGGCGCGGCGGCGAGCAACTGCCCGCTTGGACTCAGACAGTAGAATTAAAAAAACGCTTGACTTCCGCACCCGTGAGTGCATTAGTTGCCGTGAATGCAGCAGTAGCTGCGAGTGAAGCAGTAGCCGCTAGTTTACCCGCTTCTCCCATTCCTGTGACTTTGCCCAAGCTAGAAAAACCTCAAAATGTCACAACTGCGCCCCCTCAAACACCAGAAAAATCTGCGCCCCAACCCCCTAAAATCCCAACGACAAAACCCCCAAACCAAAGGCAGCAAAAGCCATCACCGCAGCCAGAATTAGCAGACACTAAAACTAAGAAATTTGGGCTGTCAGTCGGTGCTCTGAGTCTAATTCTCGTACCGATATCCGGCTTTGTCCTGGCTTCTCAACTTTACAAATCCTCAACCACCGCTACTAATAACCCTCTAACGTCAAAGCCTGCGGTACAAGAAGTGATCTCGACACCCGCACCAGCAGCCGCAGCCAAACCCCTTCCCGCTGCAAACCCGCCCTCCCCGGCTGCCAAAAAACCTGCCATTGTGCCCGCCACTGTCAGCATCAAAGCAGTTGGTGACATGATCCCCGGCACAAATTATCCCTACAACAAACTGCCGGCAAAAAAAGAGATGTTATTGGCGTCCGTAAAACCGTACCTCCAAGGAGCTGATATTCTGTTTGGCAATTTTGAAAGCACGATGACTGATTATCCTTACAGTTCCAAAGCAGGCGGCGGACGAATGCTGTTTGCCTTTCGGACGCCTCCGAGTTATGCCAAAATTTTCAAAGATGTTGGTTTTGATATTTTGAGTATTGCCAACAATCACTCTTACGATTTTAACGAGCAGGGATTTAAGGACACGATTAAAAACATCGACAGCAACGGCATGAAGGCTGTTGGCAAAAGAGATCAAATTGTTTATAAAAATGTCAAGGGTGTGAATTTTGCCTTTATCGGTTTCAGCAACTACGGCGACGTTCACAATTCCTTGCTGGAACTGAAAGCGGGAGCAGAAGTTGTCAAAAAAGCTAAGGAAAAGGCTGATATTGTAGTGATATCAGTTCATGCTGGAGCTGAAGGAACGGGAGCTATCAATGTGAGAAATAAAACTGAGTTCTTTTACGGAGAAAACCGGGGAAATATGGTTTTGTTTTCGCGGACGATGATTGATGCGGGAGCGGATTTGATTTTGGGACATGGCCCGCACGTTCCCAGAGCTATGGAACTTTATAAAGGGAAATTGGTTGCTTATTCGCTGGGCAATTTTTTGGGTTATCGCACTTTGTCCACAGCCGGAGCACTCGGTAAATCTCTAATTTTGGATGTGAAAATGACTCCGCAAGGGGATTTTGTTTCTGGTAAGATTATCCCCATCCAACTTGACGGGCGAGGTGTGCCGGCTGTTGATAACAATTTTAGGACTGTGGGGTTGATTGACCGTTTGACAAAGAGCGATTTTCCCAATAGCGGTTTGACGATTGATGACAAGGGACAAATTTTGAAAAAGAGTAAGTAGTCGTTAGTCAGTAGTCATTAGTCATTAGTCATTAGTCATTAGTCATTAGTCAGTTGGTAGCGGGCACTGACAGGCATCGCCCCTACTTACTGCCTACTGACTGCTCATTTCTTTCAAAGCTTCTTTCATTTCGTCTGCAGTCGTCGTTGCCGTACCGAATTGACGCACGACAATACTAGCCGCCAAATTGCCCAAAACTGCCGCTTCCCAACCGGATGCACCGACGCACAAAGCTAAAGTCATTGCTGCTACAACTGTATCTCCAGCACCGGTTACGTCGAATACATCAGTCTTGTTAAAAGGGGGAATGTCCCAACTTTGAATGGCAAATTCCCCCTTTTCACAAATGGATGTTGGAGGGGGTGAATTTTTGATTTCTTCGCCGTTGGCCCTTTCAAACAAAGTCATCCCTTCTTCGCCGCGAGTAATCAGGATTTTTTGAGCTTGAGTTAAGTTCAATAAATCGCGTCCTGCTTGCATTAAAGTTTGAGGGTTTTTGATAGCATATCCGACGGCTTGCTCGGCTTCTGGCAAGTTCGGAGTAAACAGCATTGCTCCAGAATATCGCTGCAAATTTATTTGAGCGTCTACAATTGTTTTGCCGGGAACCACTGCCGATTCGATCGCCAAATTCGTCCAAACTCCGTCGCCGTAGTCGGAACAAACCACGGCATCTACTGTCGGTATTTGCTGCCGGATGTAGTCTGCCAGTTGCAACTGCAAATCTAAATCCGGCAACTCGTCCGATTTGCGATCGACTCGAACAATTTGCTGAGTCACCGACTGCCGCGCGTGCCCGGAAATTCGAGTTTTGGTGACAGTTGGACGCTGCGAATCGATTAAAATCCCACCCGTATCAATTCCCGCCGCCTCAAAAATACCGCACAAAGCCTTTCCCTGGTCGTCTTTTCCCACCAAACCAGCAACTTTTACTTTGCCTCCCAGTTTGGCTAAATTATAGACAGCATTTGCGCCACCTCCGGGTACTTGCTGAGTATTTTCGTAGCGCAAAATCAACACAGGTGCTTCGCGGGAAATTCGCTCTACTTGTCCGGTAAGAAACTCGTCCAAGGTCAAATCTCCGATCGCTAATACCTGCGCTCGATCGAAGCAGTCTAATCTTTTCAATAATTGCTCAGTTGAGGCACGCAGTTGAGGCAAAAAATCGGAATAGTCGTTAGTCATTAACCAAAAAAATGAGACTGAGGAGTTGATAATTGAGTGTGGAACGAGCGGGAATTAAAAAGGGAGCATCTCTATGAAAGCAGCCCAGCTAGAAATTGGAGTTTTGAGGTCCGAGGCAGGAGGCAGGAGGCAGGAGGCAGGAGCAAAGAGGAAGAAGGAAGGAGCCAGAAGAAGTGTTTTTACACATATGAGATGCTCCCATTAAAAATCCTAATATTAATTAATAATTAATTTCCTCCCTTGTTTTATTTTTAACTTTTAATTGATTTTCTCACTGGGGTTTTGAGAAACCAGTTGCAGGCTGTTGGCGATCGCACTCGCTCAAACAATTTGGCAAAAAAATGCGGATAAAATCGCAGCCATTGAGACTCAACTGAAAGTTTCACGGTGTGGAAGTTTCCTTCTACATAAGTGCCTTCAAAAAACTGCAGAATTATTTCAATTTCTGCTTGATGATCGTAATCACCTGAGTCATTTGTTTTTTGAGTGCATCAATTTCCGCTTGCATTTTCGCCATTTGCTGAGTCATCGCTTGAATTTCGGCGGCGCCCGCTCCAGAAGTGGGTGCAGCGGGGGCTGCTGGGGCTTCCGGCACTGGTTTCTTTTTGGCCAGTACCATCGCCGATTTGATTGCCTCGGTTAGCTGCTTCTTCTCAAACGGTTTGGCGATGAATGCAAAAAAATGCTTCTCAAAGGGTTTCGGAATTTTTTCCATCACCTCTTCTTCGCGGCCCGACATGATCACCAAAGGTATCTTAGAAAGCTCAGGATGGGCTTGCACTTTTTGATACACTTCCCAACCGCTGACTTTGGGCAGTAGGAAATCTAACATAATTAGATTTGGCCGGGCTTGACGGATCAGTTTGAGTCCCTCTTCGCCGTCTTTTGCTTCTAGAATTTCAAAGTTACCCTGAGGCAACATCTCTCGGACTCGGAGGCGGATGACTTTACTGTCATCGATTACCAAGATTTTTTGACCAGCCACGACTGACTCCTTCAGTAATGAATGAGTGATGATTTGCAACCTTCAGTATATCCCTAACAGAATTCTACCCATAATTCTGGGCGAGTTTAGTTTTGTTGCACCTGGGGGCGATCCTGATTTCGGGTGGTACTCCTACAAGTTCAGGGGCTTTGATTTCGGATACGATCGAAGGAATTAACTCAATCGCCACTTAATTTTATGTCGCCCCAAACTCCTAAAACTCCTACTGTCAAAGTAATTTCCGCCCAAATGCGGGGTGAAATCGAGGCGATGCCGGAGTGGTTGCGTAGGCCCGTTGGCAAAGCTAGCGAACTTTCCCAAGTGCAAAAAATTATCAAACAGCGGCAAATTCACACGATTTGTGAGGAGGGGAGATGCCCCAACCGGGGCGAGTGCTACGCGCAAAAAACGGCGACTTTTTTGTTGATGGGGCCGACTTGCACCCGCGCTTGTGCTTTTTGTCAAGTAGATAAAGGTCATTCTCCGATGCCGCTAGACCCGGAGGAACCGCAAAAGGTGGCGGAGGCTGTGCAGTTGTTGGGTTTGCGCTATGCGGTGCTGACTTCGGTGGCGAGGGATGATTTGCCGGATGGGGGTGCGGGTTGGTTTGCCAGGACGATCGCCCAAATCCGCATCCTTAACCCGCATACTGAAGTTGAGGTACTGACGCCGGATTTTTGGGGGGGAACAGGTAGGGGCGGTGCCCCCGTGCCCGCCCTCCCCGTGCCCGCCCTCCCCGTGCCCGCCCTCCCCGTGCCCGCCCCCGACGGGGAGAATTCCGGCCTCCATGAGTTGCAGCGAGATCGGATTCGCACGGTGGTAGAGGCTAAACCGGCTTGTTACAACCACAATATTGAGACGGTGCGTCGGTTGCAAGGGCCGGTGCGGAGGGGGGCGAAGTACGATCGCTCGATCGACGTTCTGCGTATTGTTAAGCAATATGACCCAACTATTCCCACAAAATCCGGTTTGATGTTGGGGCACGGGGAAACCGAAGCCGAGATAGTCGAAGCGATGATTGATTTGCGGGACGCCAAGTGCGATCGGCTCACCCTCGGTCAATACATGAGACCATCTCTAGAGCACCTCCCAGTGCGTAAATACTGGACGCCGGCCGAATTTGACCGTTTCGGGTCGATCGCGCGGGAGATGGGGTTTGAGCGCGTGCGATCGGGGCCTCTCGTCCGCAGTTCCTACCACGCCGGAGAGAGCGATTGAAACTAATCTGAATTCAACTCGGTATAAACTCCTTGTTACAAAAAATAACTCTAGAGGATTGTGCATAAGTGCGACGCTCTCTGCTATTTGTGAATAGAGTGACATTATGAATTAGGAGCTTTACCTATGCCAGAGATAGCCAAGAACCAATTAAAATCCGACTCCGTGATGAAAACGGGCAAATTCCCTTACACATTTCGCGCAGGCTGGTTTCTCTTGCTGTTAGCCATCAATTTTGTGGTGGCCGGCTTTTATTTCCATATCATTGAATAGTTCTGCAAGTTAACTTTTAGCAGACCCTGCTTTTCTCGACCTCAACGTCGGAGAATGGGAGAGACGGAGAAGGGGAGAGTTTGGAGTTTTGAGTTGGGGAGAATATGACTTTATTCTTCTAACGAATGACTCCTGACTTCTTCCCTCTTCCCTCTGACTCCTGACTGCTGACTCCCGACTTTTGCTCAATAAT
The DNA here is from genome assembly GCF_036702455.1 of Microcoleus sp. D2_18a_D3. Taxonomy (NCBI): domain Bacteria; kingdom Bacillati; phylum Cyanobacteriota; class Cyanophyceae; order Oscillatoriales; family Microcoleaceae; genus Microcoleus; species Microcoleus sp. D2_18a_D3. The sequence goes on along the minus strand of NZ_JAUBTK010000110.1, from coordinate 12,826 downwards.
TAATCCATGTATCCGTGTCGTGCCTTCCTTCTTCCTTCTTCCTTCTTCCTTCTTCCTTCTTCCTTCTTCCTTCTTCCTTCTTCCTTCTTCCTTCTTCCTTCTCTAGCGATTTCTGGACGATTCTAGCTTTGACAACCGCTCTTGAATTTTGATAACATCTTGCTTAGTTTCAATTGCCAAAGTTGCTAAATTGTCAAACAGCGGGTCTCCCGACAGCATTCTAGCATTTGTCCGACCAGAACCGGAGGGAGACGGAGGCCTGTTAACTCTAGAACCTTGATTCTGCAAACTGTAGATTTGTCCTCTGAGTTCAGAAATTTGACGTTCTAATTGAATAATACGAAATTCTAATTGAGTTGTGGATTGAGCGGGCGTAAAAATTGGCGCAACACCAATTGCTAAGACGCAAGCCAGACACAAAACACAGAGTTTCAGGGCGCGATGGCCAATATTTTTCGGCATAGCTTTAATGATTTAAATTATACCACTTCTACGATAACAAATCGCCGAGATTTTGGTCTCTATCAGAAGTATGTCTTATGGCAAGTAGAAACGTAGCTATTTTAATGTTCGATGATGTCGAGGTACTAGACTTTGCAGGCCCTTTTGAAGTGTTTTCAGTGGCATCAGAATTAAGTAAGGGCGAGCGACCTTTTGCAGTCTCTACCGTAGCCGAACACCCCGGTGCTGTCAACGCCCGCAACGGTTTGAGCGTAAATCCCGACTGCACCATTTCCGATGGTCCGCCACCGGATATTTTAATTATACCGGGAGGGCAAGGTACGAGAAAGTTAATCGATAATTCAGCAATTATTAATTGGATAAAAGATTGTGCGCGAACAGCAGAATTAGTGCTTTCTGTCTGTACGGGTTCGCTGCTTTTGGCAAAAGCTGGGTTATTGGAAGGTTTGGCAGCAACAACACACCATCGGGCATTGGAGTTACTGAGAGAATTAGCGCCCAACACAACTATTATCGAAAATCAGCGATTTGTAGATAACGGCAAAATCATCACTTCTGGGGGAATTGCTGCGGGAATTGATATGTCTTTGCACGTTGTTGGCAAACTTTTGGGAACAGCACAAGCTGAAAAAACAGCAGAGCACATGGAATATAAAATTGGGAATTGGTAATTGGGCATTGGGCATCGGGCATCGGGCATCGGGCATCGGGCATTATTAATTGTATAATTTGCGCGTTGGGGCGGGTTTTACCAACCATAATTGCCTACAACAAACAATTCGGTAAACCCGCCCCGCCCATACACGAAGGATGCTACTGGACGTGATATCAAGCATCTTCGCCCCAAACTTTTAGTTGTAAATAGACTAATAGCAAAGCTACAGCCATCAGGAAAGTTGCCGCAGCGGCTGCATAGCCAAAATCAAATTGCGAAAAAGCTTGCTCGTAAATATAATAAACTAGCAAATTAGTAGAGTTCAAAGGGCCGCCGCCGGTGATGACGTAAACTTGCTCGAAACTCCGCAGAGTAAAAATAGCAGTAGTGACAGTAGCAAATACTAAAGTCGGCCGCAAACCGGGTAAAGTTATGTACAAAAATTGCTGCCAAGCATTAGCTCCATCCAATTCTGCGGCTTCGTAACGATTTACCGGAATTGCTTGCAATCCTGCTAAAAATACTACCATATTAAAGCCTAATTGTTTCCAAACACTGAGCAGAATGATCACAGGCATTGCCCAAACTGTGCTGCTAAGCCAAGGAATTGGATTTAAGCCGATCGCACTTAGGGCATTATTCACCGGGCCTTCGGTTTGAAACAACCACCGCCAACCCAAGCCAACTGCAACTAAAGAGGTAATCGAAGGAATAAAATAAGCGGTGCGGAGAGCTCCTCGCCAAGCAAACGAGCGATTTAGCAAAACTGCTAAGCCCAAGGGAATCACTAAACTGGGAATGACTGTTGCAGTAGTAAAATAGAGCGTATTTTGGAGAATTTGCCAGAAATCCGGGTTTGTGACTAGACGCCAGTAGTTGTTGAAGCCAATCCAACGCAATCCCGACTGGGTAAAGCTGCCGCTGGTAAAGCTGAGGTAAAATAAATAGGCGATCGGCCAAATCAAGAAAGTACCCAGAAACAGCAAAGCCGGGGCCAGAAAAGTCCAAGCTGCGATCGCATCATTATCCAACCAGTTAAAACGCCCAAATTTAATCCGAACCATTGGCTTGTAAATTTTAGCTTTTAGTTTTAAATGGTATCACAAAATAGGTCACTGTCAAAATGAACCTTCTCGATATATTAGCTAATTTACCCACTATAGAAACTGAAAGGCTCCTGCTCCGAAAAATTACTTTAAACGATGCGAGCGATATGTTTGAGTATGCCTCAAACCCCGAAGTATCACAATACACAATGTGGTCAACCCACACCTCGATCGAAGACACTAAATACTTTCTCAAGTCACTTACAAAAATGTACAAAAGACGAGAGCTTGTAGATTGGGGAATTGTCCACAAGGTCGAGAAAAAGTTTATCGGGACTTGCGGATTTGTGGAATGGAGCATGACGCACAGCCGTGCAGAAATTGGCTACGCACTTTCTAGGAGATATTGGGGAGAAGGATACATGAGCGAGGCTGTTAATGCAGTTATTGAATTCGGCTTTCGGGAGATGTTGCTGAATCGAATTATGGCTCGCTGTGAAGTTAACAATATTGCTTCCGCTCGGGTGATGGAAAAAGTGGGGATGCAATTGGAAGGGGTATTGCGACAGCACCTATTTGTGAAAGACAGATATTGGGATCTAAAACTTTATTCGATTCTCAGGGAAGAGTTTTTTGAGAATATTGTAGAATAGGAGTGAATCAGTCGGTCAGCGAAAAAAAATAATATACTTAGGACTTACGGAATATCTCGATGTAGAGTGCGCCGAAGCACGCCTTACCCTTTACCTGTATTGTAGAATACGAGTGAATAGTTTTTATCTTTATGACCGCTAATCCAGTATCTGTTAATTCCAATGCCTGCCTGATTTCTCCTGAGATTGGGAAAACTTCGATAGCTCCGGCCCATCCTCCATTAAAATTAGGAGTTTTAGCATCAGGAAGTGGCAGCAACTTCGAGGTAATTGCCCAAGCCATCCAAAATCAACAACTCAACGCTAAAATCCCAGTATTAATTTACAACAACCCCGAAGCCAAAGCCGCAGTCAGAGCCGAAAAATACGGCATTCCCTCGATTCTGCTCAATCACCGCGACTGCAAAAGTCGCGAAGAATTAGATACAAAAATTGTCAAAACTTTTCAAGAATATGATGTAGAATGGGTAGTGATGGCGGGTTGGATGCGAATTGTTACCAAAGTTTTGCTTGATGCTTTTCCCGATCGCGTTATTAACATTCACCCCAGCTTACTGCCGAGTTTCCCAGGAATTCGCGCCGTCGAGCAAGCACTAGCTGCCAAGGTTAAAATCACCGGCTGTACGGTGCATATCGCCCGTTTAGAAGTAGACAGCGGGCCGATTTTAATGCAGGCTGCGGTGCCCGTATTGCCTGATGATACCGCAGAAACGCTGCACGCGAGAATTCAGGTGCAAGAGCACAAGATTATGCTCGGTGCGATCGCACTTATTGCCGAATCTAATCGAAAATATTGTGACTAAAAACCTCACCAGTGCCGCATCTATCCCCGCATTGCCCGTCAGCGAATCACCCGAAGCAGGCCCGCCGCTGACAGACTCGAATCGCCTGAAATTAATTCTCAAAGAAAGGCTCAAAAAGAGCATCGGCCTCAAGGGAGAATTCTATCTGCCTTGCTTGCCATCAATGCTAGACGACTATCTTAAATTACTGTCAGACTTCTTAAACATTCTCGGACAAAACATCGACGCTGCCCAATCCGAAAACTTGCGAACATTAATCGCCAACGCCTTAGCAGAAGGATTCAAAAATTCCCCCCACGCTAATCTAATAGTCTCATATTTTCCCGCTAATTCCCAAACCGGTTTAGCCGGCGGCATTACTCTGAATACCAAGATTCAAATCGAATCGATGGCCCAGAAATATCATAGCTGGCCGGATATTCGCCCCGAACCTTTATTCGGCAGCCATCCCGATGCCAAAGTCATCGCCATTGCCGCCGAATTAGGCGAACCGGGAAAAACACCTATTTTAGATGTCGGTGCGGGCCCAGGGCGCAATAGTTTGCCTTTAGCAAGGTTAGGCCATTCTGTGGATGCGATCGAACTAACACCGATATTTGCCGAGAAACTATCAGCAGCAGCCACCGCCGAAAACTTGCCGATAAATGTCACCCAAGGCGACGTTTTAGACCCCTTATTGAGGATGAAAACTTATCGGTACAAATTAGCCATTGCTACCGAAGTCCTCTCTCATTTCCGCTACCCCGAACAAATTCGTCTTTTCCTGGGCAAAATGTCCGATGCTGTTTTAAGCGGCGGGTTTATATTATTCAGTGCTTTCTTAGCTGTAGATGGGTACGAACCCGACGAGATGGCAAAACAAATGTCTGAATTGTGTTGGTCTTATCTGATTACCAGACAAGAATTGCAAGCAGCAATAGAGGGTTTGCCGTTAGAAATTATTTCTGATGAATCTGTGATTGAATACGAACAAAAACATTTGCCTGACTCGGCGTGGCCCCCGACACCTTGGTTTGTCAGTTGGGCTAGCGGGCGCGATTTATTTTCTGTGCAACAAACACCGCCGTTAGAGTTGCGGTGGATACTTGTTAAACGCTTGTAAAGAGCTGTTTCTTTTATGTGGGCTTATATCATCTCCGGTAGCATCGGAATTATGTAATGCGAGCGGGGCTCACGCGAGAGCATCCAAATATATGATTCCGATGCCACCGGAAACGATATTACCGATAGGTCAAATTATTCAATCGGCAAATTACAAAATCCTTCGGTATCTTTTCCTGTTCTAAACGAATTGTTTGCTTGCATAAATCCGCAAATAAATCATGCTCCTCCGGTGTCAGGTAAAGTAACTTAGCAGTCTTGCATAATGTTCCCGGCACAGCAAATTCCTGAAAAGTATCGAAAGTTTCTCGATCCATCATAACAGAAATTGTTTGATAAAAATAAGACCTTAACTGCGAAAGAATCTGGAACCCTTGGGCATCCAAATCGCCCCAGTAAATTATTTGGCAATCATTTAGCCACTCAACATCTTTTAAAATAGCTACATTAAATCCCTTTCCCCACAGCGCAAAGCTGTTGCTTAAATCAGGTAAGGTGCGAAAATTCATCTGATTCTCAGTAATAATAAAGCGGTATCCTTGAAGACAGCGACTTTCAAAGTCAGAGATGAGTATACTCATCTCCGAGGTGCTAATGCCATACTTCACCTGTAGGTTTTTATCCAAAGCTCTGATAGTTACCGATGGCTCAGCATATCGCAAACCAAATCGCTTTTCAAAATCATTTTCTTCTTTATTGATAGCATCATCTGGCAGGATAGCTGACAGCAATTCATTCAGAATACCTTTATTTTGTTCGATGAACTTGGTGTGAACATTTATCGGTAGTTCGCGAATATAAAGCTGAGGTTTGGGATGGTTCTGAAAATACAAGCATACAGGCAATAAATTCTCCCATTTTCCTAAGTGATTGATTACTTTTTGAGGATTTTGATTTAGCCAGATATTCAAATCAGGAATTTCATTTCTCATCGTTGCTACAGCTTGCTTAAAATCAGCAACTTCAGGTTCCTTATTCACGAATTTGAGATAATCTGTCTCTGTTTCAAATGTAATTCGGGATGGTAAAGACTGGAGATCAAATTTGCGAGTTTTCCGCTGGATCAGCTCAACTTGATACCCGTAGCCAACGAACTTTTTTGAGCCTTTCAGAAGTTGCTGTACAGCATCTCTTAGCTTCAGGTAGTCGTCGGGAATTTTGCCAGCGGGAAAATCTCGCGGGAAAAAAGGTTCTCCCTGGAGCAAGGATTGCAGGAAGGGAATATATAGTCGATCGGCTTTTTTTCTGATTTCTTCGGGGGTAATCATCAACAGACGCAGTTAATTTGAAGCAATTTGTCCGAGAGGCTGTTTGTCTACGGACATATTATAAACCTTGGAGTCGTTCTCTTCAATACTGTTTTCAACATAGTAACCAGCTCCTGCATAATGCTCAAGAACTTGAATTTTGTCTTTGGGGGTCACTACCAGAAGCTGAAGATTTAATTGCTTAAATAAATCCATCGCATACCTTGCATTTGTTTCATCTGACTTGCTAAAAGCTTCATCAATCACCACAAGACGAAATGATTGAGATTTAGTTTCATCCTGTACTAATCCAAATTGATAGGCAATAGCTGACGCTAGAATAGTGTAAGCTAATTTAGCCTTTTGGCCGCCCGATTTCCCAGAAGAGTCTGAGTGATATTCCCTCTCACTGTGGTCGGCTTTATTCTTGACGCTGACTGAGAAATTGAGCCAATTACGCACATCGGTGACTCTTGCTGTCCACCGCTCATCTGACTGGAGGCGATCGATCAGCTCTTTAATTTTTTTAAAGCTAGCTTCGTCAGCTTCCGAAGTTCGCTCAACCCCTACATCAGCATAGCACAAACCTTTTTTTAAGAGATTTTTAAATTCCTTAATTTGGTTTTCTCCGTTGGCATCCCATTGGACTTGTATATAAGTCAAGGGTGTATATTCAATCATTTTTAAGGATTGATTGAGATCGTAAATATTGTCTTTAATGTCACTTTCCCATTCTTCTAAAGTATCTTTAAAATTATAAATAGCGCTATTAATTTTCTCATCAAGCAGTTTTTTAAACCTTTGTTCCTGTGTGGGTAAATCATCTCGTTCGATTTTTTCGAGCATTCCCTTGAACTCAGGGATAAATTCTACTGATGCGTCAACATTTGCAGTTTCTGCGGGATAGTCCCCCTTGTAACTACTCATCTTTTTTTCAATGCTGTTTCGCAGAGAATTCAACTTCTTGTTTGCGTCGCTTATTTGAGTTTGGTAAGACTCCTTTACTTGATATTTCAAACTATCAATGTTATCGAGGGTCAGAATTTGATTGCTGAAACTCTCTTCAATATCAGGAGTATAAGTCTGAATCTCTTGGGATGTCGATAAACTCGATCGTTGTTCGCATTCAGCGCTCTGTTTTTGGTAATGCTCGATATCGCGATCGATAATACCAATGTTTCTTTCGGCGACACTTTTAGCTGCGTCGTTTGTCTGAATGTCAGCGCACACAACAGCTAGCTTTGTCTTCAACTGCTCTAAACGATCGCAATTCCCCTCTAACTCCTGCTTTTGATCTACTAGAGTTTGCTTTTTGCTCGCGCGCGGTTTCCAGTCGATCGCAGAAAAATCATCGAATCCCAATAACTGTTCTAGCAGATTCTTGTGCCTGTTGCGCTCTTTTTGTTGTGTTTCAATATCCTGTATAGCTTTTTCTACTCGACTAAGCTCTGCTTTACGCTCATGCAATTCAGCTTCACAATCCTTTATTCTCTTAGAATTGTCCCACCCCAAAATATATCTTTTTTTGTTGTCATTGATGGAATGGCGATCGTCTTTTTCATGTCTATTACCCTTCTTAATCAAGCCATTTTTTGTAATCGCATAATTCTCCCGATCGAAGCGATCTAAATCTTGACAACAGATGCAGCTACCATAATTTTTTGATACTTCACTAGCCAGCCAAGCAGTATATTTAGTATCAGATTTAATCTCCAATTTGTTAAACAAGGAATTATCATCTAAGTTTTTGGATACCAAATCTAAATTTTTATTGTCAACTTTCTGATAAACGACGCGGCCATGCAGGTTAGTGCGATCGACATATCGAGTGAATTGATGGTAGTATTTTTCAGGAACTAAGAGTTGCAGTCCAAAGTTGTGCAGCAGTTTTTCGATCGCCCCTTCCCATTCTTTGCATTCTCCATCCTTTACCTTCAGCAGTTCGCCCACAAAAGGAATTTCGGACTCAGCAATTCCCAAAGCTGTTAATATCTTTTCTCTGATTCGCAAGTTTTCAGCAGGAATCTGATTTTTTCGCTGTCTTAAAGATAGCAGTTCTTGATTTAACTCAGTGCAACTATCTTTAACTTGCTTCTCATTATTTTTTTTGTCGTCGCGTTGGTTTTTTAATTCTTCCAGTTCAAAATCAACACCTGATTGAGTTTCCCTTGCTTGGATTATAGAACTATTAAATGTATCCAGGTCACTGTAAGTTGGAAATCCTATACCTTTAGCAATTCTATCGTATTTTTCGGCTGCTTGTCGATGATTAGCTATTTGACTGTCTAAAAACTTAATTTCCCGTTCTAAGTCTTTGATTTTCTGTCCGGTTTCATCATTTTCTATAGCGACTGTCAAGTCTTTCTCTTGCTGTCGGAAGCCTTCTAAAAGTCGGCTTATTTCTGATAAATTATGGCTAATTTGAGTATGTTCCTGTTGTTTGTCTGCAATAGCTTTCTGCAACAAACCTATTTTACGCTGAGCAAAATAGGCAGGAACAATTGGCCATACTTTATTTAACTCATCCAGAGTCTCTTTGACATTTTCGTAACTTTCAGACTCAGCGATTAGCGGTTTCAAAACCTCTAGCTGTTTCTTGGCTTTCTGCATTGCTTCATGGGAAGAGGTTAAATTTTCATAATACTCGATCAGCTCTTGGATTGTATTTTCAACATTAGTTTTTTCCAGCATATGACCGCGCACAAAGTCATTTAATTTGCCAATTTCTTTGATACTGACAGTCTGATTGAATAAATCGAAAGCTTTTTCCGATTCCACACCAAAAATTTTACGAAATCGTTTGCTGTAGTCAGCAAATGTGTGAAATTGTTCAATTTTTACTTTCTGGAAAGATGCCAACTTCTTTTTTAACTCTGGTAAACTTTTAAAGTCATTGAAATGTTCGGCGATACTCAGTTCGCCAGCGGCAACCACAAACAACTTTTCAACTCCCTCTTTTACATACAAAACCTGAGCCAGAGTGACGTTCTGTTTGTATCCTTCGTTATAAAAATAAGCGAGTAAAACTGAATAATCATCTTTGGTACGCAGGTACTGCGGTTTAGATTTGTAGTCATCTTCAGTTTTAATTGTGCTGTAGGCTCCGAGTACATACGTCTTTTCGTCTCGCTCTCGCTTTCCTGAACCTGAAGCTAAGTTATAATTCCGCTTTCCATTCGGGACTAATAGTGTCAGTAGTGCGTCAACCAAAGTCGATTTACCGGAACCATTGGCCCCGGTGAGGAAGGAAGTTTTACCGTAGGGTGCGATCGTACCCTGCTTAAAAGTTCCCCAGTTTAATACTTCCAGCCGATGCAAGCGATATCCAGCTTTGGAATTGTCACTCTCAAATTCAAGCATTAGATTTGTCATAAGCTTCTAACCCTTTTTTGATATCCGTCAATGTTTCAGCGGGAATTTTAGCTTTGAGGATGCGGCGAATCTCATATTCGCCTTCTTTATTCTTTAACTCTTTCAAAAAGTGCAACTTGACAACTCGATTGATAGATTCGTCAAATTTTTTCAAAAGCTTTGGGTCATCAGTTTGCTCTGGAAAAAACGGACGCATCAAATCGTGAATTTGATGTTTATACACAATGCAGCGAGTCGAATCAGAGGTGCTGTTATTAAACTCTAGCAATTTCTCGCGTAATAAAACACATAGTACCGTCACTTCGTAACTCAGGGGAACTCTCTTAACCAGCCTGGGCAGTTTCTTTGCTTCCTCGTCGCCATCGTCACCATCTGGCTGCTGTAAAAAAGCATATCCTTCCGCTTCATCTAAATAAAGTCTCAGCCCAATTTTTCCAAAGTATTCTCTGACGTTTTTTTCATTCTTCAATAGCTCACCCCAATCATCCTCATCTTCATACAGGATACCCTGTAGTAATTTGATGATTGCTGGTGCGTAGGATGCGATAATCTCGTTTGTCATCATGAATTTGCTGTGTTTATCTTTTAAAAATAACTTGTGGGAGTGTCAGGTGCAGGATGTTCTGCTTGTCAAAGGAACTTGCCGTAATGCGATCGCTCACTGAGTCATCGATCGCGTGTTTTGTGTCTTGAGAGGCGATCGCCAAATAAGCAACTACTTCAGACAAACCCTTTTCCACCGGATACTTCTCAATTACTTCAGCTAGCGTTACCCAATCTTTGCCCTCCAATGTTGCTGCAATCTGCCGCTTCAATACTTCCTCATCCACATAACAATAATTTCGCAAAGCATCAATTTGTTCCCTCGGTAGATCAACAGTTGCGTTGCTCAAATTGTAGTTTTTAAAATTCCGATTTTCTGTTGGTTTCCCCAACGGTCTTTCCATCAGCAGTTGCACTTCCGGGTCGCCTTCTATCCAAATAAATTCCTCATTTTTGGGAGGATTATCGAGCGCCCCAAGTGCTAAATTTTTAATCTCTTTAATCAGTTCAATTACTCGTTTGTTCTCGGCGATATGCTGTTCAACCAGCATTTTTCGCAACTGTTCGGCAAGACGATAATTAGATTTAATAATTTTGTCGCTAGCTTGAATCAGACTGCGTTTAATTCTTCGGAGTATGGGATTTTTTTTGCCCAAATCTTGAAGTTCTGGCAAGCCATATACCCCATTAATCAGTTGTTCCAATTCTTCCTGTTTAGAAGGATCTGTCAGAAAATCTCGGAAGGCATAGAAGCTGCGCCCTTGATCGGATTTCCTAATTTCTTCATCCCCCTCAATTACCTGTGCCACAACTAACCCCTTTCCCCCCTCCTCTTTTAGCTGTGCCTTTTTCACTTTGTCCGTGATTTCTTTAAAATTTTGCTCGACATCTCCAAAATCAGCAAGGAGTCGGCCGGCTACATTATTAGCTTTTAGAAACCACTCTTTGAGCTTAGCTTCGCTGTAGCGTTCAACCTCACCAGTTTGTTTGATTGTGTCGATTTCTTTCTGAATGGCTGCTTTTTGTTTTTCTAATTCGTCTAAACGCGCTGCTGGATCTTCTGTACTTTTGGTTACAATTTCTTTGAGAAGGGAAAATATCTCTAAAAACTGTGATTCAGTGCCAATAAACTCTCTCCTCTTCAAATCTTCCAGCCAACCAATCGCCCGATTAGTACCCGGTGTAAGTTCAAAAACCGGATCATCATCCTTCGTCTGATAATATTTCTTCAAGAACTGATGATCGCTGTTGCACCAAGTATCCAGGTAAGTCTGTGCTTTCCCACGATATAGTTCCGGTCGATCTTCGCACAGCTTCTCCAAATAATTTTCAAGTTTTTCTACCAGTTGTGATTGGGGAACGGTAATCCGATTTAGAGACTTGAACTCGCGATACAAAAAACTGATAATTAAAGGTGCGTTGTCAGTTCTTAAAAGTTTGAGGCTAGGCTCGTTTTTTAAATCATCTTCTATTTGGTTATGTTTCATATGCCCAGCGTTAAATTATAGATTTAATTGTCGTCCGATTAGCATTTAACCCTTGGCAAATATGAATTATGAATGGTGAATATGTTTTTTTCACCATTCATAACTCATACACTCTTAAAATTTAAACCTCGGATGCCCGCAATTGTCCGCAGGCTGCATCTGCTTCTAAGCCGCGAGAATACCGCACGCTAACTGCAATTTTCTTTTCCTTCAAAGTCGCAACGAAACTGTTAATTCGATTGGGAGTCGGTCGCTTATATTCAGCTTCCTGAATCGGATTGTAAGGAATCAAATTGACGTGACACTGAAAACCGCGCAAGTGAGTTGCTAACTCGGCTGCGTGTTCCGGCAAGTCATTCACACCTGCTAAAAGTACGTATTCAAAACTCAATCTGCGCCCAGTCGATCGCACATATTCCCGACATTCTGCGATTAACTCACCCAAAGGATAAGGGCGGGCGCTAGGAATTAACTCTTCGCGCAATCTTTGATTGGAAGCGTGGAGGCTGACGGCGAGGGTAACTTGCAGTTGATGTTCGGCTAGTTGGCTGATGCGATTGCGAATTCCTACTGTGGAAATGGTGATATTTCGCTGTCCAATTCCTACGTCTTGATTCAAACACTTGACAGCAGCTACAACATTATCGAAATTCAGCAGGGGTTCGCCCATTCCCATAAATACGATGTGGCTGACTCGGCGGCCGAAATCTTGCTGTACTGTCAAGACTTGATCGACGATTTCGTGTTTTTCTAAATTGCGCTTGAAACCGCCTTTTCCGGTAGCGCAAAAGTCGCAGCCCATCGCGCAGCCAACTTGGGCTGAGACGCAGACAGTAAGCCGTTTATCGGTGGGAATGCCTACTGTTTCAATGATTTGACCGTCTGCCAATTTTAAGAGATACTTTACCGTGGCGTCTGGTGCGACCGATCGATAGTGAATAGTCGATCGCCCGATCGGAATTTTAGCAACAGTCTCGCGCCACTGTTTCGAGAATACAGAAATATCAGAGATCGATCGCGCCCCTCTCTCGTAAATCCACTGGTACAACTGCTTTCCGCGATAAGCAGGTTGCCCGTTTTGCTGCACCCACTCCGTTAACTCAGCCAAACTCGCCCCCAACAGAGGCGGAATTTTACCCGACTCAACAGCCAAAGCAGCAGTCTTGCGAGACTGATTCGCACCCTTGGAATTACCAGAAGAGTACACCTGAGAAACGGAAGTAGGAGACATAGGTCATTAGAAAATTTAAAACCATCCTCCATATTAAAACTTCTCGACCAAAACTGCCGTTAATCCTCCAGAAGGCGAAGTCTCGATCCCCCTAAATCCCCCTTAAGAAGGCGGACTTTGAGAATAATCCGGTTCCCCCCTTTTTAAGGCTTGTCATTACCAACATATTTTAAAGTGGAACTGAGGTGTATTAGAGTCAGAGTATGAAATTGAGTAATTTCACAGA
>NZ_JAUBTK010000109.1:0-21240 GCF_036702455.1 Microcoleus sp. D2_18a_D3 | reverse complement strand
TGTCTGATACCCGTTAGTAGACGTTCCCTCTTTATCAATGCACTATTTGGTTATTTTGTCAATGCGTAAGTCCTAAAGTCTAACAATTTTTAAGTGATTTGAGATTTTAAATTTTAGAGGTGAGAATTTATAACTTAGATTATGTTAGAATTAGTGACGCCTGACTAATGACTAATGACTAATGACTAATGACTATTTGAAAATATTGTTACTCTCAACTTCGGTCGGCCAACTCGGTTCGGGGTTGGGCGGCGGAGTCGAACTTACAGTCCTTAACATCGCTAAAGAATTGCACCGCCGAGGTCATAAAATAGCAGTGGTAGCGCCGATAGGTTCAGTCTTAGAATCAATTCCAGTAATCGAAATAACGGGCGATTTGCAAGTAACCGCCCAAACACAAGATTACAATGCTCCTATTGTGATGCCCGCCGATGCTGTGCTGGCGAATATGTGGGAATACGCTCGCCAAGTTCAGGATGAATGGGATGTCATTGTTAACTTTGCTTACGATTGGCTGCCGTTTTATTTGACGCCATTTTTTAGAACTCAGATCGCCCATTTTATCAGCATGGGTTCCCTTTCGCGATCGCTCGATCGCATCGCCGGACAAACCGCCGCCCAATTTCCCGGTACGATCGGAGTTTACACCGTTTCCCAAGCCGAAACCTTTGCCTTTGCCAAGGAGTGTCAGTTGTTGGGAAGCGGCATAGATTTATCGCTGTACGAATTTTGCAGCCAACCGGAACCCAAATTAGCTTGGCTTGGTCGCATCGCCCCGGAAAAAGGCTTAGAAGATGCAGTGGCTGCAGCGAAAATTACAGGCATTTCCCTAAAAATTATGGGCAAAATGCAAGATGAGGATTATTGGCAAAAAATTTGTGCAGATTACCCGGATGCTCCGGTAGAATATTTAGGGTTTCTGACAACAACCCAAATGCAAGAGCAAGTCCGTCAGTGCCAAGCATTGTTGATGACACCACGTTGGGTGGAAGCTTTCGGAAATGTCGCGATCGAGGCTTTAGCGTGCGGTGTGCCCGTGATTGCTTACGAGCGCGGGGGGCCGGCGGAAATTGTTAGAGACGGACTGACGGGCTTTTTAGTGGAGCCTGATAGTGTAAATGGCTTGGTAGGTGCGATCGCCCGCTTAGACCAAATTGACCGCAGCGCTTGCCGCCGACAAGCAGAGGTAGAATACTCTTTAGCAGCTTTGGGCGATCGTTGTGAACACTGGTTCAAATCTATCACTGCTAGTAGGGTGCGTCAGTAATAATACTGGCCAATTTGTAGAAAGATTCGCTGACTGACGCACCTTACAAGTTTGTTGAACAGCAATTCAAATCTATTCTCAAATTGAGTTAAATAAACTCTTAATCGACCACACAAAAGAAAACAGAAAAAAACTATGGCAACCGAACGTTTAGTGCTTTTATCCAGTAGAGAAATCGAAAAAATGCGCCAAGCAGGCCGTTTAGCGGCCGAACTTCTGCTACATCTCGAACCGATGGTAAAACCGGGTGTCAGCACTTTAGAAATTAACGACGAAGCCGAACGCTGGACTTTGGCACACGGAGCAAAAAGCGCTCCGCTAGGCTATAAGGGATTTCCAAAATCTCTGTGTGCTAGCGTCAATGAAGTAGTCTGTCACGGCATCCCCAATGCGAAACAAATTCTTAAAGAAGGGGACATTATTAATATTGATGTAACACCTTTAGTTGATGGTTATCATGGCGATACTTCCAAGACTTTTTTTGTCGGGAAACCTTCAGCGGTAGCGAAAAAGTTAGTTGAAGTAACCGAGGAATGTCTCAGAAGAGGAATTGCGGAAGTTAAACCGGGTGCTCGTACCGGTGACATCGGTGCAGCAATTCAAGAATATGCTGAAGCACAGGGTTTTTCGGTAGTGCGAAATTTTGCGGGACACGGCGTTCACCGCGTTTTTCACACCGAACCAGAAATTTTGCACTACGGTAAGCGGGGCACGGGGAAGAAGCTCAGACAAGGCATGGTTTTTACGATCGAGCCAATGATTAATGAGGGTACTTGGGAAGTGGAAATTCTCGCCGACGGTTGGACTGCTATCACGCAGGATGGAAAGCTTTCGGCTCAATTTGAACACACTCTGGCTGTGACTGATTCTGGGGTCGAAATTCTGACTTTGCCGTAGTAATGATTAACCAAAAATCTGAAAAACTCACTCTTAAATCAATAATTAACCATATCCCGTAGGGGCGGGTTTCACCGACAATATCTAACGATTATCAACAATCTAGATAAACCCGCCCCGCCCCAACCGATAACCTACATCCACCTAAAATTTGCATCGAATCGGAAAATGTAGGTTGGTATTTATGGGTGGGTGGGGGCGGGTTTTCGAGAGTGTCTGTTTCCGTCAGAAATTGTCTGTAAAAGTCGCCCCTTCGTAATTACGCTCGATTCACCGAATCGGAAAATGTAGGTTGGTATTTATGGGTGGGTGGGGGCGGGTTTTCGAGATTGTCTGTTTCCGTCAGAAATTGTCTGTAAAAGTCGCCCCTATGTAATTACGCTCGATTCACCAATCGGAAAATGTAGGTTTGTATTTATGGGTGGGTGGGGGCGGGTTTTCGAGATTGTCTGTTTCCGTCAGAAATTGTCTGTAAAACCCGCCCCTACGTAATTACGCTCGATGCACCAAACACGATATAACTAATAACTAATAACTAATGACTAACATTAAATTTCTGCAACCAGGAGATTTGCTCAAAGTAATTGCCCCTAGTGGCACTTTGCGAGAATCAACCAACTTTGAAAAGGGTGTAGAAATTTGGAAATCTCGCGGCTATCGAATTGAATTAACACCGGGTTTTGACGATCGCTGGGGCTATTTGGCAGGTTCCGATGAAAACCGCGTCCGACAGTTGGCAGATGCCCTCAATGACCAGGATTGTCGCGGTATTCTCTGTGTTCGAGGCGGTTTCGGCAGCACTCGACTTTTGGAAAAAGGAAATGTGGGAAAGGCGGAAAATTCCCAATTTCCAACTCCCGATTCCCATTCGCCGAAATGGTTAATCGGCTTTTCAGATATTACTGCTTTGCTGTGGAATCACGCTAAGTTAGGGATTTGGGGCGTTCACGGGCCGATGCTGACAACTTTGGCTGCGGAACCGGATTGGTCTGTCGATCGACTTTTTGACTGCATAGAAGGTCGTCCCTTACAATCTTTGCAAGGTAAAGGATGGGGCGGCGGACAAGCCACCGGGCGGCTGTTTCCGGCGAATCTGACGGTGGCTTCTCATTTGCTCGGAACCCCTTATCAACCGGATTTGACCGGGGTTATTCTCGCATTTGAGGATGTTTCCGAGGCTCCTTACAGGGTCGATCGAATGTTGACTTTGTGGCGGATGGCGGGGGCTTTCGCTGGGGTGCGGGGCATTGCTTTGGGACGCTTCAGTCGCTGCGAGATCGATCCGAGTATTCCCAGTTTTAGCATTGAAGAGGTTTTGCGCGATCGGCTGGGGGACTTGAATATTCCGATTGTCTCGGATTTGCCCTTCGGGCACGAGGGAGTTAACGCTGCTTTGCCAATGGGAATTATGGCGAGTCTCGACGCTGAATCGGGATTGCTGATTTGTGGCGATAAATCACAACTTTAGATTAGGGATCAACGTCTATAACTTTAACATGAGATTTTGCACCCGCTAAATAGCCGGGTTGGGTGAGGTTGACACGGTTGGCAGAAATTACATTTAAAATGGATTGTGTATGCAAATGTCGGCGCCAAGAAAGCAAAAAGATTTTAAATTTTTCCAGAGGTTGAGATGAAAGCACACAACTTGTTAAACAGTATTGCTGCCGCAGTCCTAGTTACGGGATTGGCACTTACCGGGATTTCCTCAAGTGCTGTTGGCGAACAGATAGGGAATAACGATCGCATAGATGGAGTAATTCGCCGCACTTCCCCGATTTACCGTTTCCGAAATATGTGGACACCCGGAACTCCGACGGAAGAATTGCGCGGCCAAGAATACACATTCAGCGCAAGGGAAGGGGATAACATTGAAGTGTTTTTAGATACAGATAGAAGTCGCGGTTTTACTCCCGTCATGGTGCTGTTTTACGGGAACAACAAACAAGTCGCTTTTACGCTCGACCGTTCTTTTAATTATCAAATTCCCCGTACTGGCGATTATAAGCTTTTAGTGTTAGCAAAAGATGCAGCCAGGGGCGGTAGCTACACGCTGGAAGTTTCGGGAATTGATGGGGGCAACAGACGAGCTCGCAATTCGCGGGACGATTGGTACACGAGGCGAGATGACGATCGATATGACGGTCGATATGACAGAGCACAGCTTCTAGAAGATGATTTTGGCTTGCGGTCTGTTGATTGTCGCGAGAGACGTTCTATGGTGAGAGTAAGGTTTGACGATGGTAATCAAGACTCGACTTACTGCGCTGTCCCGACTAGAAACTTTCCGGCGGGAGATTATTACTACAATTCGCGGACTAGAGATTTAGATTCGGCGAGGGTGGATAATAATAGGAGGTTCGATGAGCGCCGCGATCAATGTCGGGTAGTGGTGGGCGGAGTTTGTGTGACGAGATAGTAGGGTGCGTCCCTATTTACAATCTACAACGAAGCTCGAAAATGTCACAGCGACGCACCCTACAAAATACCGTGGGTACGTCGCTATTTACAATCTAGAAATAAACTCGAAAATCTCGCAGCGACCCACCATACTTACGGCTGCGTCGCTCTGTATAATCTACAACTAACCTTCATAACCGGGTTTTTTACGCCTGAAAATTGGGTCTAAAGCCTCCCCGTTTAGGGGGAAATCAAACAAAATGATTCATTGCTCCAATCCTCTTCTATTGATGGAAGAGGTAGCTGTCAACTGTCAACTGTCAACTGTCAACTGTCAACTGATGAAGCTCATCTGTGGGCTGCAACACGTCTTTCAGAAAAAACCCGGTTTTTGACTACCCGTGCCTTCAGAATTATTGGTATATTAATAATATTAATGATGTGGCAAAATATATGAGCGTTAAAGAACTTGAAACAGCAATTATGAACTTGTCGGTTAAGGAACTGTCAGAACTCACTGCTTGGCTGATAGAGTATCGCCAACAGGTTTGGGATAGGCAAATTGAAGACGATTTGGAGGAGGGGCGGTTAGATGCACTACTTGATGAAGTTGATGCAGAGTATGAAGCGGGATTGACTAAAGTGTTATGAAGCATCTGACTTTACCACGTTTTTGGAACTGCTATCACCAGCTACCTCAAGAAATACAAGCTTTAGCCGATAAAAATTACGAATTACTCAAAGTCGAGCCGTATCACCCTTCGCTGCATTTTAAAAAAGTTGGCAGGCGAAAGCATTTGCAATCGGTGCGAGTAGGCGATAGTTACCGAGCTCTGGGAGTTGAGAAACCTGAAGGTATTGTCTGGTTTTGGATCGGGACTCATGGTGATTATGATGCAATATTAGCTCAGAAATAGAGTCCTCGATCGAGTGTGATAATAGACGTTTAATTAGTCTCTTCAGCGAGTGGGAGAGGTAAAGTAAATAAAACGTGCGGTTTGCACGTAGCGTTTCCATTCAATTAGTTTGCCCTGCGAGTGAGGAGAATTCCATTATAAACCCCCTACAGTGGAAGGATTTTAGATGTCATTTGCCAGCCTCGCAACCAACCAAATCCCGATCGCCCAAAATCGAACTCAGCCACTCCCCTCATCTCCCTCCCCGCTGACAGATGAATTTTTTGTCAAAAAGGACGATCGCACAGTGGTAAGCTACCAAAGGCATTGAAATATCTAAGGTAGAGAAAAGTTAAAATGTCGGCATTAAATGAAGTTCCCTTGTTGTTGCGGGCAGCCCGCGGCGAAACCCTAGACCGCCCGCCCGTGTGGATGATGCGTCAAGCCGGCCGCTACATGAAGGCTTATCGAGATTTGCGAGAAAAGTATCCCTCGTTTCGCGAACGTTCCGAAATTCCCGAAGTTGCGATCGAAGTTTCCCTTCAGCCGTGGCGCGCGTTTCAACCCGACGGCGTAATTCTGTTTTCCGATATTGTCACCCCAATGCCGGGTTTGGGCATCGACATGGACATCGCCGAAGGCAAAGGCCCGATTATCCACTCGCCCATCCGCACTCAGCAGCAAATCGACAACCTGCAACCGCTGAACCCGGAAGAAAGCTTGCCGTTTATCAAAACAATCCTCAAATCCCTGCGCGAAGAAGTCGGCAACAAATCCACCGTGCTCGGCTTTGTTGGCGCGCCGTGGACGCTGGCAGCCTATGCCGTTGAGGGCAAAGGTTCTAAGGATTATGCCATCATCAAAAACATGGCATTTTCCGATCCAACTTTACTGCATCAGTTGCTGTCGAAATTCGCCGATGCGATCGCTGTTTACGTGCGCTATCAAATCGACTGCGGCGCGCAAGTAGTGCAAATGTTCGACTCCTGGGCCGGCCAACTGTCCCCGCAGGACTACGACACCTTCGCTCTACCTTACCAGAAACAAGTATTCGAGCAAGTCAAAAAAACCCATCCCGACACACCGCTAATTCTGTTAGTCACCGGTAGCGCCGGCCTCCTCGAACGCATGACAACATCCGGCGCGGATATCATCAGCGTCGATTGGACAGTTGATATGGCCGACGCGCGCAAGCGTTTGGGCCCCAACATGAACGTTCAGGGAAATCTCGATCCCGGCGTGTTGTTTGGTTCTCAACCGTTTATTCGCGATCGAATTCTTGATACAATTCGCAAAGCTGGCCCGCGCGGACACATCCTCAATTTGGGACACGGCGTGTTACCGGGAACTCCCGAAGATAACGTGCGTTTCTTCTTTGAAACCGCAAAACAAGCCGACAAATTGCTTGCAGTTGCTGCTTAATTTGATTTCGATTGTAGAATGCGATCGAATCCGGTTAATTGCACCTGATATTTGTAGGGATACGGCAATGGCGTATCCCTACGGTGGAAAAAGATTATATAATCGGAGCAAATCCGGTTAATTGCATCTGATATTTGTAGGAAAACGGAATTGCCTATTAATGTCAACTTAACGTTAAACCCGCAGTCCGCCAGGGACTTAAGTCCCTGCCTCAAAGCTAAAGTCCTCTTAAGAGGACTGAGAAAAAGACTTGTAAACTCATTAGTCCTCTTCAGAGGACTTTAGCTATTAGACAGGGACTTAAGTCCCTGGCGGCTTTCGGCTTAAGTTGGCACTAATAGGCCATGCGGTTTCCCTACCGCCCTTAAAAGCGTCAAATCCTCCCTCTTCCCCTGCGGCAAAATGAACTCCAAAAAAATTTTTGTGACGGGTGCAAGTGGCTGTATCGGTCACTACATGGCCGAAACTTTGATTCAAGAGACAAACCACGAACTTTACTTATTAGTTCGCAACCCAGAAAAATTAAAATTTGACTGGAAAGCCCGCCCCGGCATCCATATAATACAAGGCGATATGCGAGATATCGATCAACACGCCGAACTTCTGCAAACAATTAATGTCGCAATTGTAGCCGCTACTGCTTGGGGAGGAACTCAAGAAGTTTTTGATGTTAACGTAACCAAAACTCTGCGCCTAATTCAACTACTTTCGCCCCAGACTTGCCAACAAGTAATTTATTTTTCAACGGCCAGTATTCTCGGTAGAGACAACAATTTGCTAAAAGAAGCCGGGGAACTGGGGACAGATTATATTCGCTCAAAATACAACTGCATGGTGCATTTGTCAGCCTTGAAAAATGTGCCTCCGATTACGGCACTTTACCCGACATTAGTATTGGGAGGAGACGCCGAAAAACCAGTCTCTCACTTGTCATCTGGCCTGCCACTGGTCGCAAAATGGATTGGTTTGATTCGCTGGTTTAAGGCAGATGGCAGTTTTCACTTCATCCACGGCGCAGATATTGCCAAAGTAGTTAATTATTTAGTTGAGCATCCGGCTGCTTCCGAGGAACCGCGACATTTTGTGCTAGGAAATCCGGCGATTACAGCTAACGAAGTGGTAGAACAAGCTTGCCAGTATTTGAAGAAAAACATATTTTTTCGGATTACTCTGTCACCTTGGCTGGCAGATTTCTTTATTTGGCTGTTCCGAATTCAGGTGGCTGCTTGGGATAGATTTTGCATCAGCTATCGCCATTTTACCTATCAAAATCTTGTGAATCCCGAAAGCATAGGAATGCCGAGTTACTGCGGCACAGTTGCCGATATGTTAAGAACTAGCGGGATTCCCGGCAAAGATTCAAATTAGGCCAGAAGGAAGAGGGAAGAGGGAAGAAGGAAGAGGGAAGAGGGAAGAGGGAAGAGGGAAGAAGAGGGAAGAAGAAAGAGGGAAGAAGAAAGAGGGAAGAAGAAAGAGGGAAGAAGGAATGTGCACCTTACGAAATATATGTAGGGTGCGCCGTGGCGCATTTTACGAATAATGTAAGTTTTCCAAGTTCTTTTTTGCCTTAGTCCCATGCTTTTTAACTGAGATTATCGTCAATTAACGGTCAAATAGGATAAGATATCAGCATTTGCACACTTTAACAGGGAACTGCAAGCTAAAAATTGCGCTCAATTTGTGGGTTTTAGGGGGTGTCACCCCTCGCCAGATATTCGATCGAGTGCAAGATCGTAATTTTAGCCTTAACATGAAGTCTTGAGAGTCGATCGAACTCTCAAACACGCCAGCCCGATCGCAAGTTGTTTACTGATGTGAGGTTTAACATATAATGCGAGTTCTTCTAGTTTACCCGCTGTTTCCGAAAACATTTTGGTCTTACGAGAAAATCCTAGAATTAGTCGATCGTAAAGTGCTGCTGCCACCGCTGGGTTTGGTAACAGTAGCAGCTATTTTACCCCAAGAATGGGAATTTAAGTTAGTCGATCGCAATATCAGACAAATCACCGAAGCAGAATGGGAATGGGCAGAGCTCGTTATTCTCTCCGCAATGATTGTCCAAAAAGAAGATTTGCTAGACATAATTCGCGAAGCAAAACGGCGCGGTAAATCCGTAGCTTGTGGCGGCCCTTACCCGACATCCGTACCGGAAGAACCTCAAGCAGCGGGCATAGATTACCTGATTCTCGACGAAGGCGAAATCACCTTGCCGATGTTTGTCGAAGCAATAGGGCGCGGTGAAAAAAGCGGAATTTATCGATCGGACGGCGTAAAACCCGATGTTACCACAACCCCAGTCCCCCGCTTCGACTTGCTAGAATTAGACGCCTACGACTCGATGTCGATTCAATTTTCTAGAGGCTGTCCTTTCCAGTGCGAATTCTGCGATATCATCGTCCTCTACGGCCGCAAACCTCGCACCAAAAACCCCCAACAATTGATAGCAGAATTAGACTATCTCTACAACTTGGGCTGGCGGCGCGGCGTGTTCATGGTAGACGACAACTTTATCGGCAACAAACGCAGCGTCAAACTGTTGCTAAAAGACTTAAAAGTCTGGCAAGAAGAACACAAATTCCCGTTTACTTTCAACACCGAAGCATCCATCGATTTAGCCCAAGACCAAGAATTGATGGACATGATGGTTGCTTGCAATTTCAATGCAGTGTTTCTAGGGATTGAAACTCCCGACGAAGAAAGCCTGCAAATGACGAAAAAATTCCAAAATACCCGCAATTCCCTGATCGAATCCGTAGAGTTAATTGCCAAATCCGGTTTGCGAGTAATGGCCGGATTTATCATCGGATTCGACGGCGAAAAACCCGGTGCCGGTCAGCGGATTGTCAAGTTCGCCGAAGCAGCAGCAATTCCGAGCACAACCTTTGGAATGCTGCAAGCTTTGCCGCACACTGCATTGTCCCACAGACTAGCAAAAGAAGGCCGGTTGCGCGACAAATCGGGCAACCTCAACCAGACTACTTTGATGAACTTCATTCCGACGCGGCCTCTCGAAGATATTGCCCGCGAATATGTCGAGGCATTCTGCGAAGTGTACGATGCTGAGAAATATTTAGACCGGACTTATCGCCATTTCTTAATGTTGGGTGCACCTACAGCAAATATACCTGCAAGAGTTCCCAGTTGGATCGATTTGCGAGCACTGCTAACTGTGGTTTGGCGGCAGGGAGTCAAGCGCAAAACTCGGTGGAAGTTCTGGCATCATTTGTTCAGCATTCTCAGACGCAATCCTGCGGTTTGGGATCATTACTTGACTGTGTGTGCTCACAACGAGCATTTCCTCGAATACCGCCAGATTGTGCGGGATGAAATTGAAGCTCAATTGGCCGACTTTTTGGCTAATGAGTCTCAAACTGTATATCAAGAACCTGTTGCTGTTGAGGAAAAGCAAGTGCAAGCGGTTTAGGGTTGGAGAATTGAACCGCGGATAAACGCAGGTAAACGCAGATGAATTTAAGATTGTCTGCGTTTATTTGGTTATACTTAGTTTATAGACTTGTTTTTTTAAGAGTATGGAAACTGTAAATATCCATCAAGCTAAAACAAATTTCTCACGACTATTGTCGCGTGTGGAACTGGGAGAAGAAATCATTATTTCCAACGAAGGCATCCCAGTCGCGAAGTTGGTTCCATTTCGTACTTCATCCAATCGACGAGCTAGTTTGGGACAAGATCGAGGGAGATTTGTTTTGCCAGAGGACTTTAACGATCCTTTGCCAAAAGAGATTTTGACAGCATTTGAGGGAAATGAAGAGTGAAACTCTTGCTGGATACGCAGTGTTTTTTGTGGTGGTTTGCCCAACCAGATCGATTGAATGAGGAGGCGATGCACAGATTGCCGATGAAACGAACGAATTGTGGTTTTCTGTTGCTAGTGTCTGGGAAATGGGCATCAAAGTTGCGATCGGAAAGTTACCACTCCCAGAACCGATAGATACCTACATTTCGACGCGCATGATACAGTTAGATGTGCGATCGCTGGAAATTACAGCACCTCATGCCCTGCGAGTGGCTGCGTTACCATTACATCATCGAGATCCCTTCGATCGAATGCTGATTGCCCAGGCTCAGATGGAGGAGATGACGCTTGTTAGTGCTGATTCAATGTTCAACCAATACAGCGATATTGCTATTCTTTGGGCGGCCACTTCGTGATATTAATCTCGTTTCCAAGCTCTGCCTGGGAATGTCATATTCTGCGGATATGCTGGCTCAAGAAAGCAAGCAGATAGAGCCTCCTTCGGCATTCTCATTTTCTGACTGAAAAGGTGAAATACTACTATTGGCTGCTGCACTTATTTCGGCAGATAGAGGCGCGATCGCCCGCAAATATGAAAATCTAATTACAAGATAAAAAATATCAAAATAGCGATCGCCCTCAACCCGCCATGTTAGGAACAAATCAACTCAGAACAGCCGCTCTCTTAGGACTCCTAAGCGGCCTTCTCGTTTTAGGAAGTTATTATTTAATCGGCAACGAGCAAGGACTTTACATCGGTTTAGCACTAGCAGCCTTCTCAAGTTTTAGCTCTTGGTACTATTCCGACACGGCTGCGTTAATGGCTTACCGCGCTCAGCCGATCGCCCGCAGCGAAGCACCAGAAATCTACGATATGGTAGCATCGCTGAGCGAAAAAGCCCAAATTCCGGTGCCGAAAATATTTCTAGTTCCCACTCAATCTCCGAACGCATTCGCCACAGGAAGAGACCCGGAACACGCGACAATAGCAGTTACTGAAGGCATCATCAAGCTGCTTTCTCGCGAAGAATTGGAAGGCGTTTTAGCGCACGAACTCACCCACATCCGCAACCGGGACACCCTCACTCAAGCAGTTGCAGGAACAATTGCCGGCGCAATTACATTTGTCGGGCGAATACTGACTTTTGGAGCGCTTTACGGCCCAGTGACGCGGGATAGCAGACAAGGCCCGAATCCCTTTGGTTTGCTGTTTTTAATCATTTTAGCGCCACTATCAGCAACCGTAATTCAATTGGCGATTTCTCGGACGCGGGAATTTGCAGCAGACAGCGGTGCGGTGGAAATTACCAATAACCCGATCGGCTTAGCAAACGCCCTACAAAAATTGGAGAAACTGGGTCATGAAATTCCCATGCACGGCAATCCTGCGATGTCGCCCCTGCTAATTGTGAATCCTTTTTCGACTAAAGGTTTGCAGTCACTTTTCCGCACTCACCCGCCGACAGAGGATCGCATTCAACGCCTTTTGGAAATCGCGCAGCAGCAGCAAGGTACTCCAGTTATGGCTTACATAAACGGAGTTTGATCGATCGAAAATGCAGCAAGAATATTGAAAAACCAGGTTGTTTGAACCAACCTGGTTTTTGTTTGTTTATAATGGTAGCTGTGGTACGATCGACTCGCACAACTAATTTGCGGCGCGGGTGTGAGTAAGTGATTCCAGAATTCGATGAAAACGGCAATCTACCACGGGGAGTTCATTGGTGCGAATGGGAGGAGTTTGAGGAAAGATTTGGTACGACTGTTCCCAGAAAGAACATGATAAAGGGGTTGAAACTGGCAATGACTCAGTTAAAAGCGGCAGGTGCTAGAACTATCTATATTGATGGTAGTTTTGTTACCAGCAAAGACAAACCTAATGATTTTGATGCTTGTTACGATAGAGAAACTGTAGACAGGGAGTATCTGAGAATCAATGCTCCTAGATTGTTCAATCATCAGGATCGAAATGCCCAAAAAGCTAAGTATCGAGGGGAGATTTTTCCCTCAGACGAACCTGTAGGCAATTACGGAGAAAATTCCTTTGAATTTTTTCAAAGTGACAGAGGGCAAAACAAGAAAGGAATTATAGCGCTCGATTTAATGAGGTGGGAACCGTGATTAAAAATGAATTTGAGTACGGAGTCAGCAAAGATTGGGTGCAAAAATTCAACAAAACTCTAGCAGCAATGGAGCGGGATGAAGAAGCAAAAAGAAAGGACTTCCTCAAATGGGATGCTGGTAGAGGTTCGATTCAGCGCCATTTGGATCAGTTGCACGAAGAAATAGCAGAATATGAACGATTGATGGCGTGGGACAAGAGTAAGCCGATCGAACTTGTAGTTGAGAATTTCAATAAACTATCAGATGCTTTAATTAAAGCTCGAATGGCAGCAAAAATCAGCGTGGAAGAACTAGCAGAAAGGTTGGATATGGACCCTGAACGCCTTAAGGAACACGAGAAGAAAGATTATCAAGGTGCTAGTTATATGGAACTCCTTGAAATTAGCTGTGTTTTGGGGCTGGAGTTTAAGACGGCTGTGATGCAGGTCGATTTTGAGGAAATAGAGTTTACCAAACAAACAATAGCAGAATCGCGCTATCGAAAAAAGAAGAAGGCAAGTAAAACCGCCTAAAGATTTGAGGGTGCGATCGCGAAGACTACTGAGTTGATTGGGTTTGTTGGGTGTAAATTAGATGGTCGGGGGGCGATGTCTCCACTAAAATGATTTACCCCACCCTCAGCAATTCATCAAGCTTGTTTTTTAGGTCAGGCGAGGCTAGTAGTGGTCTATAAACTTCACCTTCATAGGGCTTCCAAAAATATCCAAGACTGAACGATCGAAAAACCGAAGATGCTCCGGTTGCTTGCCAAACAGCTTCAGCTAAAACCAATCCAGGAAAAACCAAGGCAGGCTCTTCAATCAATTCGCTGTAGGTTATAAACTCATCTACTTCCATACCAACTAAAGCATACCGAAACGGTGGAGCAAACCGCAAACTATGATACAGAAATATACCTATTTCCGTCATTAAATAAGCACTTTCTGGAGTGTCAATCCCAATCTCACTGATGCCACTTGGACAAACTCGACACCACCAATTTTCTTCTATGTCCTGAAAACTTTCTGCCCGACATTGGGAATGTCTACCGTTTGAGAGCACCCAGGAAATTTCATTGAAATATTGAGCAAATTGCTGTGCTTCAGATTGCTTTGTGCCACATTCAGCCGATAAGCTAAACACCCATGCCATTGCTGTTCTCCCGTTGACTAAATTAAACTATCAAACTTTCTCCCATTCATTCTGTGTCTGGGCCAGGGCTGCTTCATATTTCTCTAAAAGCATTGTAGCGCTTGGCAAAATACTGACATGAGTTGGACTATCTTGCACAGCTTCAATATCTCCGACGATCTTGCTGTCGTCAATCTGCCAAAGAGGATCTTTTCCTGTTCCCCCAAATTTTGGGGGTTTGCGGAATGGTGGTAAGCCTTCGATAGAGAGGGATACAGACATTCCTTTTGTGTTTCTAATGGCTACAGTGACAGACTCCTCTGAAGACTTGCGTTCTGTTTCTGGTAGTAAATAACCTTGTTCATCCAACCAGTCTTTGGGCACTTGCTCAACATCAATGTCAATATTGGGTCTGACTCCCAGTAGCCTCGCGTTGCGTCCCATTTTGGGTTTACCGTTTTCTTCTGCCATGCCTCGATAATAGAGTTTTGCCATTAGCCTTTTATCAGCCTAACTCGATCGCCAGACCAATCATAATGTAATTCCTGCATTGGTTGGATGCGATCGCTTTTGATGCGTGAGGGGCGATCGCGCAACTCGTAGAATCATCGCGCTGTTTGGTATGTGCTGTGAGGGGCGATCGCTCTCCGTGCAATCAGCGCACTTTGAAATGGTGGAAATGGATAAGATTGTAAGTGAAAAAAAAGGTTGGCTAACACGAGCGTCAACCCAACATACAAAAAGGGCGAGCGCGCTGTGATTCAGTTCATAATAACAACAATAAGGTTATCTGAAATTACCATCATCATATACTCTGCACTTTCCTGCTTCAATTTTTCCCATATCAACAATTCCTCCAAGATCGGTTGTCTTACCTCTACTATGATTAACGTGAATCGAAAATTTGACAGGTGAGTCAACGATTGATATTAGTGGGGAAAAGCGTGCCCCTGTGTCGTAGAATCTTTGATCACCTCTTAAGCCTGTAAAATTAGACATAGTATATATGTTTCGCCAGTTTTCACCACTAGGAAAACCAAATTGTTGTCCTCCAACATTTACACCTACACTGTATCTTGTATACATTTTAAATTCGACACTTTGTACCCTTGAATCTCTACTACCAGCTTCGGCGATAACTCTGAATCTCAAAGCATTAGAAATATTACAAAATTCAGCAAATTTTATTTCGCCATAGATCCCATCTCGTTCTTGATAGTTGGGAGAAGCTTGCCCAGGAGTAGCTGCAAAAGGTAAAACCAGTGATGCCAAAAGAAGGCTTTTATAAAATTTCGCCAAACTGTTAGCCCGATCGACTATTTTGACTAAATTGAAAAGCATTATTAAATTTCCTTACTACATATTTCTTCTATCATTATTTCAATAATCCCAAATTTGTATAGCCAAAAATGCTCAATTTTGTTGGCAATTTTGTTAGCTACTTCAAATCACCCTATGTTAAAAATGTTTGTAAATGCCAGAAAATGTTGGAAAATGTTAGGTATAATACGGAAAATCACATCATCCACGATGCTGCATGAATCTTAAGGAAGTGTTAAAAATGGCTGACGAGATAGTGTTTGCCAAGACGGGTGAGCACCTCGATACCCTACAAGAGGCAATTCTACGAGGAACCATGCAAGGTGATAAATACACCAAAATTGCCGAAGAGATTCACTGTAATGAGAGTTATCTTAGGCAAGTTGGTTCGCAATTATGGCAGATACTTTCAGAAGAGTTGGGGGAAGATGTCAATAAAACAAATTTTAGATCGGCAATTAAGAGGTTCCAAGTCTCTAATTCTTCAAATTTTGCACAAGGTGACGTTGTAGCCATCGGTAATTTTAACATTTGTGGAGAAGCTAGATACCCGCCAGATATCCCAAACTCACACCCACAAAATCAGGAAACATCTAACACAAAACAACCTCAAACTCTACATCAAGATTTAAGCGAAATGCCAGAATTGGGCGATTTCTACGATCGCACCCCCGAACTCGACACCCTCACCACCTGGATTCTACAACAACGCAGCCGCATGATCGCGCTCACCGGCATCAGTGGCATCGGCAAAACATCCCTAGCAGTGCAACTCGTACAGCAAATAAAAGATGAATTTGAATGCGTCATTTGGTGCAGCATCGACGCCTCCTACACCCCAGATGAATTTGAACATAAACTAATACAGTTTTTCTCGCATTCAGAAAAACAAGATCTATCCCCAACAAACCCGAAACGCTTACCGCTGATTAAATATTTGCAAAAGTATCGCTGTTTAATAGTCTTGGATGACATTCACAACCTTTTCTGTAGCGGGGAATTCGCAGGAAAATATAAACCCCAATACGAAGAATATCGCTCTTTATTCAAACAAATAGAAAAATTATCCCATCCATGTTGCTTTCTGCTAATCGGTTGGGAACAACCCAGAGAAATGACTCAAGTAAAAAGCCAAAATACTCTTATTCGTACCTTACAACTCAAGGGTTTAGGCATCGCAGCCGGACGGGAAATACTCAGAGATTATGGGTTAGAAGAAAGCGACAACAGTGAAGCACTCATTCACCGCTACCAAGGCAACCCCCTATGGTTAAAAAGTCTGGCAAATCTGATTCAAGAGTTGGGAATCGGCGCGACAGAATTATTACTAGATGATACCATATTGTTGCCGGAAGATTTGAAAGATGTTTTACAGAATCAGTACGATCGCACTTCCGAACTAGAAAAACAAGTTATGTCATTGTTGGCGAAAGAAAACCAGCCAGTCAACCTAGCAAAACTGCTAGAAAAAGGACAAATATCCTCATCATATTTACTCAACGCGCTCCAATCTTTATCGCGGCGCTGCTTGATAGAAAAACAGGAAAGTCTTTACACTCTCCCACCTGTATTGAGGCAGTATATCAAAGAGTTGTAACCAAAATATAAAATCGCCCTGTGCTATCATAGAATACAAAAATTACACATATTCGCATTGAAATGTTGTATAACCTGAAATTAGGTCAACTATTTTACGAGTAGGCCCTTACCGACTTTACTTTTACAGCCATGAACCGAATGAACCACCTCATGTTCACATTGACAGAGACAAATCATCAGTTAAATTTTGGTTGGAGCCAGTCAGTTTGGCAAACAACCTTGGTTTTAGTGCTAAAGAACTTCGGAAAATACACCTGGTAGTACAAGAAAATCAACAAACGCTATTGGAGGCTTGGTATGGGTATTTTGGCGATTCGAGCGGACGAGAGAGTTAAGGAGATTCATTTTACAGAAGAAACAATTAGTGTTGATTTGATGGATGGACGAACCATTACTGTGCCTTTAATTTGGTATCCCAGATTGTTTAATGCAACGCCGGAGCAAAGGGCAAAATGGGAAGTATGCGGAGGAGGCTATGGCATTCACTGGGAAGAAATAGATGAAGACCTCAGTACAGAAGGAATGCTGCGGGGGGCACCAGCTCCGAAGCCTTCTACTTGAAAATTTACGAGCTAAGAAATACCAAAAAACGCAGATGATTTGGAATCATCTGCGTTCATTGGCGGTTTAATTAAACCCTATTAAACTGAAGCCGCCACCTTATCTAAAGGCCGCACTTGACGGAGGAATTCGCGAAGTGCGTCACCTTCCACCACCTCAGTTTCCAACAGTTTCTGCGTAATTGTTTCCAACAATTCCCTATTGGCTTTCAGAATATCCACAGCTTGTTGGTGTGCAGTTTCGACAATTTCCTTCACTTCTTGGTCGATCGCCTCAGCAGTCTGAGCACTCACCGCGCGGCGCGCATTTCCCATACCGTCATTGAGGAACATTGATTGTTGACCCCGATCGTAAGCTAGAGGCCCCAAAACCTTACTCATCCCGTAAGTTGTCACCATCCGTTCAGCTAAATCAGTCGCCCTTTGCAAGTCATTTGAAGCGCCGGTAGTAATGCTACCAAACACGACTTCCTCAGCCGATCGCCCGCCCAACAAAGTCGCAATTTGACCCCGCAATTCCGACTCATCTAACAAGAAACGGTCTTCAGTCGGTAACTGCAAAGTATAACCCAAAGCAGCCATACCGCGAGGGACGATCGAGATTTTGGCAACTTCGCCATTACCAGTCATCAAAGCACCCACCATTGCGTGTCCGACTTCGTGATAAGCAACAATGGTTTTCTCTTTTTCATTGAGCACGCGGCTTTTCTTTTCCAAGCCCGCTACAATGCGTTCGATCGCCTCTGCAAAGTCTTCCTGCGCCACAGTTAGGCGTTTGTTGCGGGCGGCCAACAAAGCCGCTTCATTCACCAAATTTGCCAAATCTGCGCCGGAAAAACCGGGGGTGCGAGTGGCGATCGCCTTCAAGTTAATATCCGGGCCCAACTTCACTTTTTGAGCGTGAATGTTCAAAATTTCTTCGCGGCCAGATAAGTCGGGGCGATCGACTAAAACTTGGCGATCGAAACGACCAGGACGCAACAAAGCAGCATCCAAACTTTCCGGGCGGTTAGTTGCAGCCAGCACAATTACAGTAGTATTGCCCGCAGCAAAACCATCCATTTCAGTTAACAGTTGATTGAGAGTTTGTTCGCGTTCGTCATTCCCACCGTACATACCGTTACTGCTGCGGGATTTGCCGATCGCGTCCAATTCATCAATGAAAATAATACAAGGAGCCTGTTTCTTAGCCTGCTCGAATAAATCTCTAACTCTTGCAGAACCAACACCTACAAACAGTTCCACAAACTCCGAACCGGAGATGCTAAAAAACGGCACGCCAGCTTCACCAGCTACTGCTTTTGCTAACAGAGTTTTGCCAGTTCCCGGAGGCCCGACTAACAGCACGCCTTTCGGAATTCTCGCACCAATTGCCGTAAATCTGTCGGGAGTTTTCAGGAACTCAACAACTTCCACTAATTCAGTTTTAGCCTCTTCTACTCCAGCCACATCAGCAAAAGTAATTTTCGCCGATTCGCCTTCTACATAGACCTTAGCTTTGCTTTTGCCGATCGAGAGTGCACCCTGCGGCCCGCCACCCTGCCTGTTCATGAAAAATTGAAAAATCGCCACAAAAATCAGCGGAGGAACCACCCAGCTTAAAACACTGCCGATCCAGCCATTTTTGGAAGGGGGAGTTGCCGCAAATTCAACGCCTTTTTCTTGTAAAAGTTTAGGCAATTCCAGGTCAAAAATCGGCGTAGTGGAGAGCACTTGACCTGGTTTGTCGCCTTCGCCTTTGAGTTGGTAGCGAATTTCATTTTGACCTACCGAAGCTCGCGCTACATCTTGTTCTTGCACTTGATGGACGAACAAGCTGTATGGGACTTGCGGAATTTGCGGCCCGAACAAATTGGGCAAAAAGATATTCGCCAGCAAAAATAAACTTGAGAGCAATAACAAGACATTGCTAATTAGTCGAAAACGAGGTGGTTGGGGCTGGTCTTTAATGGCCATTGATAACTGTCATCCTTTGATTTAAAGCTGTTTTATTCATCTATTTTCTCATCAAATACCCACAGACTGTTAAGCGGATTTCCTCACTTGATCGGGTGGGTTAACCCGCTAGCACGGATTTGCTATTATTAACAATGCTTTTTTTAACGAACCGCGAAGACGCTAAGCACACGAAGGAAGAGAAGAGGGGTATTGTATGTAGGGTGCGCCGAAGAACAGCGACTATTTATGCAGCTTCTGGGTTTAATTGAATCATTTCCCAAGTAGTATAAGTGCCGATCGCGCCCCAAATCGCGTAAGGCAAAAGTAACAAAGCGGCGGTTTGAGAAATCGGCAAAACAGCCAACGCCAGCACAACTCCCAAAATCTCGCCAGCCCCTCCCAAAATTGTTCCTACTTTGAGACTTTTGGCTCTGAGAGTAGCAGGAATATAAGCAACTGTTACAATTTCTAAAAGTAAGTACAAAGCCATCAGCAGCCATGTTTTAAGGCTCCCTGGTTCCTGTTCCCACACGAAAGTAGCGCTGCCGGCCCCGCAAGCAAAAATTACCGTCCAAATTAACGGAATAGCAGGCTCAAAAAACATCCAATCTGGTCTTTGAAGTTTGACGGCCCAGTTAATATCGCGGAGTTTAAAAAACAAAGTGCCGAAGGCGACTGAGAAAGTCACGCCGCCGATAATCATCCAAGATTGAATCATGGTTTTCAACTTTCAAATTGCTCGATCGCTCATTAAGTCGATCGTGTCAAATCCCAGCCGAACTTTGATCCGCCTTTAGTAATAACTTTTTTGACATACTCCCCGGCCATCAGGCACGGGGATTCTAAGGTCAAACAGCAATTGCAGGCTCTCGCCCGTCTGACATCGCCTAACTTAGCGGTTGATGCCCCAACCGCACAAATATTTTTGGCGGCATTTTCATCCCGCCCATTTAGTAATTGGCAGGACGGACAACGCCATTCTCTCACTGATAAATCTAGTTTTTCCAGAACATGACTGCAATGAAAGCAAGTCTTGCTCGATGGATACCAACGGTCGATAAAAATGATTTGTTTACCTTTCTTCGTCGCCACCCATCCCAGAATTTGCAGGAATTCCCCAAATGCTAAATCTAAAATTTTCCGTCCCCAGAGGCGTTGCATTCCCTTCAGGTTCAACGTCTCAAAGCACAGCACGTCAAACTTATCTGTTAGTTTATGTGCCAGCTTCCAGAACCAGTCAGAGCGCCGATTCACCACATCCTCATGCTGGCGAACAAGATGCTTTCTAGCGCGTTCCCGATTGGCTGAACCTTTCTGTTTATGAGAGTGCTGGCGACTCGCTTTCTGGATGGCATTAAGCGACTGTTTGAGGAATTGAGGCGATTCGATTTTGGCAGCATCCGAGACGGTGAGGAACGTTTTTAAACCAAAGTCAAATCCAGCGATTCTACTCGTCTCGAATTTGCTTTCTGACTCCGAAACGCTATCAACAACCACAACCATAAACAACTCACCTAATCTCGTGCGTTTAATGGTTAAAGTTTTGACTGTTCCCTCAATTTCTCTCGATTTCCAATATTGATACACTTTCTGCCCAATCTTGAGCCGATTGCCACCTAAAAACTTGTATCCAGCCTGTTTTAAGGTGAAAGACTTATATTTCTTTACTTTCTTGAATCCCGGCGCCCTCACTCCTTTTTGATGATGTTTGAAAAACAACTGGTAGGCTTTCTCAATGCGCTGGCAGATATCCTGCACAGCTTGAGATCCAACCAACTGCCAGAACGGATTGCGCTTCCGCAGTTTGGCAATATGAGCCTGAAGTTTGGCGCAGTTCAAATGCTTAGCCCACATCCGGTAGTACCGTTTATGGGGCTCTCCTGAGTTTATGGTGTAAAATGTACCTACTAATACATTTACCGTTATGAGCTTCCATCTAGACTATCTATT
>NZ_JAUBTK010000108.1:0-21248 GCF_036702455.1 Microcoleus sp. D2_18a_D3 | reverse complement strand
AATAGATAGTCTAGATGGAAGCTCATAACGGTAAATGTATTAGTAGGTACATTTTACACCATAAACTCAGGAGAGCCTTGATAGTTGATAGTGCGAGCGGGGACGCTCGCACTATCAATCGCTCGCTCGCTCGATTGACAGTACGGCAACCTGGTTTTGATAAGCTTATTGAGAATAATGCAAGTTTTTATTTATAACACTTTTGCTGTCGCGTTCAGTTAAGATTTATTTTATGTTAGCTTCTAGTGGAAGCAGTTATGCCAAACTAAGGTAAATTGCCCAGATTTAGACTAGGAGAAGAGGTGGCGTATGAGCCGGGTATGGGCGCAGAAAAAATCTGGATCGAATTCTTCGATGTCGGTGCAAAAAAGTTCATCCTCGCAGCGACCTTTCACCGCTCCAATATACGATGCGCCAGCGCCAAAGCAAACGCCTTCAGTGCAGGCAAAACGCCGTAACGTTGACTGGAGTAGGGTAACGGTAGAAGCCCAAAGTCCAGCAACAGTGCAGGCGAAGCTTTCAGTCGGCGCACCTGGGGATAAATACGAACAGGAAGCTGACGCGATCGCAAATAAAGTCATGACGATGCCTGCACCGGAAAGCGAGCAGCCAATTCAACGAGAAATAGCAGCAGAGGAAAATAAAGAAGAGGAAGTGCAAGCTAAACCTTTGGCAGCTTCGATCGCCCCACTGGTACAACGAGAAACTGCCCTAGAGGAAAACAAGGAAGAGGAAGTGCAAACTAAATCTCTGGCGGGTAGCATCCAACGCGAAATGGCACCAGAGGAAAACAAAGAAGAGGAAGTGCAAACTAAATCTCTGGCGGGTAGTATCCAACGCGAAATGGCACCAGAGGAAAATCAGGAAGAGGAACCAGTGCAAGCTAAGCCTGCCAACGAGGGAAATTTACAGGTTAGCAACAACATAGAAAATCAGTTGAGTGGAAATAAGGGGGGTGGTAGCCCCTTACCCGACGATGTTCGCGCCTTCATGGAACCCCGGTTTGGGGCTGATTTCAGTCAGGTGCGGGTGCATACGGGCAGCGAAGCGGTGCAGATGAACCAGGATTTGAATGCTCAGGCATTTACGCACAAGCAGGATGTTTACTTTGGTGCGGGAAAAACTCCTGGGAAGGATGCGTTGACAGCCCATGAGTTGACTCACGTAGTGCAACAAACTGGTAAAACATCGCCAGCATCTGCTACCCAGGCATTTGGAATAAGTTCTTTAAACGAACAAAGCAATTTTTCATCTAAATTGCAATTAAAGCACTTAACAATTGAAGAGGCAGTAGACAGATTTATAGATACAGTTAAGCCCACAAATGAATCTCCAAATTCATCAACAACCTTGACAAATTCTGGACAGTTCTACTGGACAAATAAAATAACTGATGGCATTCGTGAAAAGCTAGATATTTTACCATCCTTGCCTCAAAATGTTATGTGGCAAAATCTCATCGCATGGGTCAGGAGCGTTGTCGATGAGTGGCCTCATGGTAGAGCAACCTTTTTGAGTAAAGAGCTCCAAAAACACTTGGCTATAATCCGCACACTTCC
Source organism: Microcoleus sp. D2_18a_D3 (assembly GCF_036702455.1). Classification (NCBI taxonomy): domain Bacteria; kingdom Bacillati; phylum Cyanobacteriota; class Cyanophyceae; order Oscillatoriales; family Microcoleaceae; genus Microcoleus; species Microcoleus sp. D2_18a_D3. Next base: position 19,689 of record NZ_JAUBTK010000108.1, on the reverse strand, counting down.
GCTTTCCGATCCCGATAACGTTGCTGTTATAGGTCTATTAGACTTCATTGAACCTTTGTTGGAACCCACATCTCAAACAGGGCGAGATATTTACAATAAACTTTGGGGTCAATTGCAACAAACAGATCGAATTCCTAATCTAGACCAATATCTTTCACTACCAACTTTGGGAGCCATTTGGACTTGGGAAAATCAAGCTTGTGGATTTACTGGTAATCAAGTTGCAAATCGCTTCACCAATAAGGGGGGTGCAAAAAAGAACAATCCAGACGCTAAACGTCAAGATTCAACACGAGTATCGACGAGTGGATTTGCCTCCTCTGGAGAACGGGATATGCGGAAGTTATCTAATGATTTTCGTCTTGGTGATACGCTCAAACAAAATGGGGTAGGAGCGAAGGTTCCTCAAATGCAGAAGGCTTTAGACGACGGTTGGATTTTGCACGCACGTGTATTAAGCGGGATTGACTACGGTCATGGTGAACATGCAACAGCATTCGATGAGCAAGAGGCTGAGGGTAAACCGCCGAAGCAACCCCAGCCTATTGGTTCGCCACCTGAAGAGCATTCCATTATGTTAATTGGCTACGATGGTGATAAATTTGTCTTCTGGGATCCAGACTCAGCTAGTAGTAATAACCCTGTCCCTGGTTTTGGCTGCTTAACTGTCTCTGAAAGTATGTTTTCTACCGCTAAAAATAAAGCCGACCTTCCAGTTGACAAAGAAGGAAATCACAATAGTGGTCAGCATAGATACCAAATTATTAACGTGTCTAGCCAATAAGCAAAAACATTTACTTGGCCATCCGATCTGCCAAGAGATTATCTATAATTCCCCAAAGCGTTGCCGATACCCCAGACAAACATCAATCCGCTTTCGGCGGTAATTCAATTGGCGACAGTCTATCTGGACTAGAAGGTGATGGTGCACTGCCTCCGGGTGCAGCACCTCCGGGTGCGCTGCCTCCGGGTGCAGTTTCTTCGGGTGCGCTTCCTCCGGGTGTAGGTGTTTGGGGTTGAGTTAAGCGGCTGAATTCAACGGTGTCGATCGTCACTGATTGGGTTTTTTGTTCGCCAGCTTTATTAGTTACTTTCAGCGCGATCGTGATGCTGCTGGGAGGTTTACTCAGCGTCAAAGTTTTAGCGCCTTCGGGTTTTTGAACATCTCCAAACGGCAACAATTCAACTTTAATATCTTCACCATCTCCTACTTTCCAAGATACAATAATATCGACGGGTTTTCTGTCTTTATTAACTTCATAAACGTATTTAGGCTTTTCGCTAACATCCAGACCGTTGATTTTAAAATAAACAATATTGACGGGAGTAGCTGGCTTGGGCGGCTGGGGCGGTACGGGTTTAATTTTAACAGTTGGCGTGTTTTTAGCAATCTCGGTGTCTCCCTCTGCTTGGTTGGGAATTACGGTCAATTTAAACGTGTAATCACCCGCTTGCTTGGCACCTGTCGGCAGATTTTGGCAAATCAAGTTATTTGTTAAAGTACAAAAGTTTCTTAGTTGTAGCGGCAAGGTATTATTAATAAGATAACGCTGTAAGGGGCTGTTAACCGAACCATCAGGAGCCAAACTTATCAGCCTTAATTCTCGAATTCGGTCGGCATCGCTAATTTTCCAATTGAGTAAAACTTGTTCTTTTTTAGCAGCTTCATACAAGGGTTTAGTCGAGGAAATGTCGGTAATTTTCGGTACGGGTAAGGGTTGAACTGTAATGCTATCTGTTTCTTTAGTATCTGAGGGTTGGTTAGGATTTTGCAGGGAAAATACTTGTAATTTGTAAGTATAACTTCCCGCTGCGGTAGGTGTAAAGCGGATATTTTCACAGGTAACAATATCTAAATATAAGTTATTCGCAGGTTCAGTGCTTGCAGGAGGATTTGGCTGAGCAATCGAAGGACTCGATGGCTGAATTTTACACTGACTCAGCGGCAAAGTATTTTGCATCATTGAACCATCACTTCCTTGTTGAATGATTCTCATTTCTTTGATTTGGCTTGGGTGACTGAGCCGCCAATTTAACAACACGGGTTCTTTATATTCATAATTGGCTTTGTTAGGTAAAATTTTGTCGAGGACTTTGGGAACAGGCGAAGGCTGAAGGGCGATCGTATCGGTTTGTTGAGTATCTGAAGGTTGGGTGGGATTTTGCTTGGAAAATACTTCGAGTTTGAAAGTATAATCTCCTGGTTGAGTAACATTTGTAGCTACGCCTTGGCAAACGAGAAATTCTCGATTGTTGATTTTTTCGATACTGTTAGTCTTCGGTTGCAGTTCTTGAGTTTGCGAGTTTTGAGGATTGCACTCAATGAATGTTTTCTTGACGGGCGAAGCGTTATTATTTTGCTGAGTTAGCACTATGTTTTGGATGCGATCGGGGTTGCTGATTTTCCAATTTAGAAGCACTTGTTCGCTGAGAAGTTCTCTGTAAATTGATTGGCTCGATGAAAATTGAATAACTTTTGGCGTGGCGATCGGTTCAATTATAATCGAATCGGTTTCTTTAGCATCTGAAGGTTTATTTTGACCTAGGGGATAAACTTCGATTTTAAACGTATACTCACCTGCTTTTTTGGTTTCAGTCGGTATATTTTTGCAGTTTAGTCCCTCGCCCACCTGCTGGCAAAATTTCAATAAGTCGTTATAGTTGTAACTGATAATTTTATCATTGCCTGCACGACTTTGGGGAATAATCTTTACCGTCGAGAGTTTACTGTTGCGTTGAAATCTCCAATTTTTAAACTCCCAACTGCGCCAGTTACTCAGGGTTAAATTTAAATTAACCGACTGGGCTGCTATTTCTTGATAAACTTTTGCGACTGGTTCCACTCGGTTGATTTTGGGTAGAATGTAAGCTTTCTGCCAAAATAGAAATGCACCAACTGAAATCAATCCCAATAACAGCAATAACAATAGTAAAATAGGCAGCAAAACTTGCCACCAAGGACGCGGCTCCCAGATTAAAGTTCCTTGAGGTAAGTCCTTGGGAAGTGCTGGAGGTTTGAGAGTTTCGGGGAGAAGAGAAACGGGGTTATTTTCGAGTTGGATGTCAAAATTCAATTCTAATGCTTTTCCCCAGAAAGGACGGCGCCACCACTTGCGGGGTTGTACTTTAAAGGGAATATTGCTGCTATCTTGGGGCGATAGAAGTACGGCAGGAAATTCGGGGGTATAGTTAAAAAGCCGATCGTGATCGCTAGCTGCGATCGCGATTTCGCGAGTAATATTACCTTGGTTGGTTAACTTAACATCAAATACTTTATTCTCCGTCGGGATTCTCAGCGAAAGCGGATGCAGTTGGACATCCAATGTTTCATCGGCAAGAAGTTGCAAATATACCAGATCCAGCAAAACTAAATCTTCTCGGTTTCTGGAGATCAAGCGGACGGTAGGAAAGTAATTTCCAGCGGTAGTAAATTGAGGTGGATGCAAAATTAAAGTAATTTCACCTGCGTTGCCTGGGTTGAGTTGTAACCCATCGGTTTCTTGTACCAAACCTGCCGTTTCGATGCTGCTTTCTGGATAGCGGACGCTATACCAGTCGTGGGTTAATTCAGGACAAATTAAATAAAATCGATCGACTCTTTTAGAACGGTTTCTTACGGTAACTTTGACTTCTAACTTGTCTCCTACTTGGAGGAAATAAGGGTTAGTTGAACTGGTTAACGGTTGCAGGGTAAATCCCGGCTCTGTGTCCCATTCTCCATCGCGATCGGCCGCACGCGAAACCCGTATTTGTTGGGGGCGACGAAATAATTTGTCGGGGTATTGAACCGGAGCTTCGATCAAAATATCATAGTTGTATAAACCGGGGTTTGCTTGGGCTGGCACTTCAAACAATAAAGTGACTTTGCGCTCATCTTTTGGCTCTAATTTTAGCGGATTCTTTTCGCTAAAATTACACCAACGTAGCAAAGGTTCGGTTTTGGCATCCCCCACGGCAATCCAAATAACGATGTCTGCTTTTTTATCGCCTAAATTTTTGACAATTATGTCGCGTTTAGCAGTCGATCCTCGCGTAATTTCATTCGCTTCTACCGAAAAGTCTTCGATAAATAGAGGGTTATTGGCACTTTGCATTGTTATTTTCGTCGCTCCCATTAACACGATATAATCTGACTCGGTTTTTATCATCCCCGGTGGCAATCAACAGGTTATCATCTAATGCTTTAATGTCAACGCTGTTGAGCCTTACACCCTGAAACTCGGCGATGATTTTTCCATCTCGATATTGAGACGATCGCTTGCGGTTTTCCAAGGGCCAAAGTACGACTCGTCCGTCATCTCCTCCACTGGCTAGGTAGCAACCATTTTGGCTTAAGGCAACGGATCTAACGGGTGGGTTGTTGTTACCTTGATGCCACCGATCGAGGATAGCATCGTCGCAGTCTAAGGAAATAATTATATTTCCATAAGCATCTGTTTTTGGCTGGCCGATCTCGCTGTTGTTTGCGAGTGCTGCGGCAGAATTATTAATACATTGGCGGATGCTATCCATGTCCCACAAACTAATATATCCTTGGTTATCAGACGCAGCTAATAAATTTTTACTGTCGGCGATCGCTAAACTATCGATGTATTGATTTTGACCGACTATGGGAGAAAAATTTTTATCTTCTTGCCCATCTTGCCCGACATATTCGAGTTCGTAAATTCGGCGATTGAACCAGTCCCACAAGGATAATTTATTGTACCGTCCCGCGATCGCAACTAGCACATTAGGTTTTTGGCGGCTTTCGCTGATAGCCAACGCATAAATAGTAAAGCGACTGTCGGCAATTTGAGGTTTAATTTGAGGGGCGTCTAGATACCATTTGCGCACAACTCCACTTCCATGCCCGCTGAATAAATAGCGAGAATCTTTGCTAAAAGTTAGAGCAAAAACGCGGTCTGTTCCCTGATAAATCGACCGCGGCTCTTTCTTTGATAATACGTTCCAAAGTTTAATATCGCCACTTTCCAATCCCGAGGCAATAATATAATCTTCTCTGGGACTTTGGTGAATGACGCGCACGGATTTTTCGGTTTTTTCAGCGATAAAACCTTCATACTTAAGACGGCGCGCATCCAGTTGCCAAGGGTTTCGATCGACTTGCCAAAGTCGAATAGTTTGGTCGCTGGAACCGCTAACAACTAAGCCACCATTGCCAATCAAACGTACAGAATGAACGGGACCTTGATGATAATCTTGGGGATTTAAATACCACAACAACCAAACTAGCAACAGCAGTAAAAGCAATCCAAGTAGTTGCAGCCAAAATGGAATAATCGGTAAAATTTGCAGTTCTAAAACTCGGGTGTTGGGATTTGAACGAATTTGTGGGTCGGGTTCTGCTGTATCGGGATTAGTTAAAATCGGCGATACTTCAAATAATAGTCTTTGTTTCAGCCACCACCAAGGTCGTCGCTTTTTCGCCACCAAATATATCGGTTTGCTTTCACCGGGAGCAAGTTCTATTGGAGCAGGTATCTTTAAACCCCATTGCCGTACATCTGATTCGGAAATTTTCAGGTTGATTTCTTGGGATAAATTGCTGTTGTTGGTAAATTCCAATTCGTAAGTGGCAAACTTAAATTGTTTTTTAGCACCTTTTACTTTGAGAACCGGAATTTTTTGCAATTTGTTTTTACAAATAAACTCTACATTTCCTTGCGGCAAAAGTTCTAAAACACCTTCTTCCTTGGGGGTTGTGTAGTTGGTAGTGTCGGATTTGGCCTCGATATCGAAATTATATTTGCCGCTGATATCCCGAGTATTTTCTGTAGGCTGACACCAAAAACTTGTTTGTTGGTACTCTCCCGCATCTATTTGCAATTTTTTTTCGGTTCCTTGAATCATCCATTCGGCATCTAAGCCAGATATTGTGAGTTTTACCTCCGCGGCTTTTTGGCTGTAATTATGGACTCTAACTAGAATTTCTTTTTTTTCCCCTGGCAAAACTTTGAATTCTTTAATCGGCAGCTCTAATCTTAAAGGTTTCCGTGCTTTTTCAACGATTAAGTTAATTTTTTGACTGTTATATATATTGGGATACTCTACCGAAAATACTTTTAAAGTTAGTTCAATAGTTGCATCGTAAACCGGGATCGGCGGTTTAGTGACAATAACGTGAAAAGTGGTGCGAGCGCCTGGTGGTTTTTTGGTGGAAACATTGGGTTCTAGGCTGTACCATTTAACATTGGATTCTGCATCGGCTCCAATTGCTGATAGTTCGATGTAAAAACTGGCAAATTTGCTGCTTTCGTTGACTACAGTTATATCGAATTGATTCTCATTGTTGGCAGTTCGATCGGCCGATTCATTGGCGATATCTGGGATTAATTTGATTTCCCGTTTTGAAACGACAGCTTTAACACTATCTGACACTTTTCGCTCTCCCATGTAATTAATAATTATATCCTGTCTGGTAGCTTCGGTAGTGCAAGTTTTTTTGTACTGTAGGAGCGGTATCGCCCAAAAATATTTTAAACTAACTCTAGTGATAAATAAACCCGCCCGCCTCACTTCATCATTACTGTATCAACTGCGTCATCTGACGCCGGCGCAGGGCAAAATGCAGGAAGTTGATGCCTAACTCTTGAGCAGTGCGGATATCATTTCGATTCAGCAATTCATCATCTAATCCCCAAGCATTGGACAAAGTGCCAGTAACTAAAATAATTCCACCGCCTTGCCAAACTTGTATAAGGGATTGATTAATATTTGGTAGAGCAGCAAATAAAAAAGGTTGCGTTTTTAGAGGATGATCGCGGCTCAATTCTTGCCAAGGTTTCAAATCAATGTTTAGCTCCTTATCTGCTATTTCCTTGATGTCCTTGACTAGGGATTCGTTATTAGTTTGAGACTCAATTAAAATGATACCACCTGTTGTTAAATAAGTCTCGATCGTGGAAATTTCTCGATGGTTTAATTCAACTATTTGCCAATCGGCGAGATAAAGCAGATCGTAAGGTTCCACAGAAGAAGCGACGGATTTTGACGTTTCCAAGCTGGCTTGTTCGATTTCTGTTTCTGCTTGCAAATGCGGGTAAAGTGCGGTTACAGATTGGATTAAAAAAGAGAGATTTTCTCGGTAGAGAATGCTCAAATTTTGCTTTGCAGTATTGTACTCATCATTTGTCTCTTTGTGTTTCAACTGAGCAACTTTTATTACTGCTTGAGGTCGGGATTGGGCTTGAATGCGGGAGCGTAAATCTAACTGATTAAATGAAGGAAATAAAACATCTACTGGATTTTCTAGTTTAACCGTACCGGGTGTCAATTCGATCCGGCACAATTCTATTTCTTCGGCGGTTGGATGAGTGCTTTCATCAAATCGAAAGCATTCTAGCAATACTTCTGTATTTTGTTGTTGTTCGAGCTTTTGAGATTCTTCATATTTAACCACCAAGTAAATTGTGAGATTTCCGGTTACAGGTGCTTCGGTTTTAATTCGATATCTTCGATCGGTGGCTTCGTCAACAACGATAGGATTTCCTTCTACATCGATCGCAATTCCTGGTTGGATTTCCAACCAACGCCCATCGCGAAATTTTGCTGCAACTTCAGGCGGTGGAGCGATTAATCTTACTCCCAATCCGCAAACAATTCCCGGCTGATTGATCGATTGATAGTGAACGTTTTGGCGGCGGCGGTGGTAATTGTGCGCCAACAACCACCGTTCGCTATTCATCATCAAACCGTCATAAATATGAAGGCGTTTAAAAGGATCGATCGGCGGCATTGGAAAAGATTGATGATTCATGTTTGGGCAAAATTCAGAATGAACAAATAGCGAAATATTCTCTGCTCTATTTTACTTTCTTTGCACTCTAGAATTATCTATCTATTCTGTCGCCCGCTTACTCTGCGTACTCCGCGCACTCTGCGGTAAAAAAAATCTAGACATTCTTCCGGTGCAAAAGCAGCAGACAATCAACAGCGGTGTTGACTGCCATCTGGCATAATTGTATCGCATAAATTAGTATCAGCGCTCAAATTAATTCCACTTAAATTTGCTCCTTTTAAATCAGCCTTACTCAGATTAGCACCGCTCAAGTCAGCATCGCTCAAGTCCGCACCGCTTAAGTCGGCATTACTCAAGTTAGCATTTCTGAGATTCACTCCTCTAAGATTGGCTTTTGTCAAGATAGCTTTTTGCAAATTAATTCCATTTAAATCTGCACCCCTTAAATCTGCACCGCTCAAATTCACGTCACTTAAATTGATTCGACTCAGTTTGCTTCCTCTGAGGTTAACTCCCCTAAAATTCACGCCTGTGAGATTAGTACGCCGCAAGTTACTCCTGCCCAAATCAGTATTTCTCAGGCTGACATTCAATAAATTAGCGCTGCTTAAGTTGGCTCCATTCAAATTAATTCCCGTCAAGTCCGCCTCTCTGAAATTGGCAGAAATTAGGTTCGTGTTGCTCAGATTGGCGTCGCGCAAGTTAGCGCTATTGAGGTTAGCTTGACGGAGATTGGCTTGAGTGAGATTGGCTTGATCGAGGTTAGCTTGACTGAGGTTTGCTTTAGCGAGATTGGCATTGCTGAGATTGGCATTTTTCAGGTCGGCAACAAACAAGTCTGCTTGCAATAAGTTGGTATTACTTAAGTTAGCATTTTGTAAGTTAGTGCCGCTGAGGTTGGCACCGATTAAATTGGCATTTTCTAGATTAATTTTACTGAGATTCAAGCCGCTCAAGTTCGCACCTTCTAAATCGGCTTGACGCAGATCGAGAACGTTGGCTGGTTGATTCGCAATTTCCCAGATAATTCGCCACTTGCGATCGATTTCGGTTTCGTCGTTAAGTTTAGTATCTCTCAGATTTGTTCCTCTGAGATCGGCGTTTATTAAATTAGTACCTTTGAGGTTTGCACCGCGCAGGTTAGCATTTCTCAGGTTGGCATTTCTCAGGTAAGCACCGCTTAAGTCGGCATTCCTCAAGTTAGCATTACCCAAGTTGGCGTTTCTCAGGTTGGCTTGGTGCAGGTAGGTGTTTGCCAGGTTGGCGTTGCTGAGGTTGCATCCCGCACAGTTTCTTGTTTCTCGCAGCCGTTGCACCGCTGGGGTATCTTGCGATCGCACTGCTGTCCCCACTCCCAACAAGTACAGCAGGGCGATCGCCGTTAAGGAGCCGATCGAAATTTGGCTTCTCATGATTTTAGCTAGCATAGTAAAACTTATTGTTAAAAATTGTATTACTTTGTTTGTAAAAAATCAACTCTGCTATAAATTAGTTTAAATGTAGTTGAAAAATTTTTCTCAGTTTCTGCATAGGGCTGAAATATTATATGTTTAAAATATCTGCTGAATTGCTGCGATTCATAGCTTTCGCTGTTAAACATCTAATAAATACAGCCCTTGAGGGCCGTAGTTCATACAAGTTTATTTGTGTAGCGGCAACATTAATGCTACCGCTACAGAAACCCAGTATCGGGGCAGAAATTCGCTCGTTAGCGATCGGGGATAATCCAGCTTACTCGATCGATCTACTGCTATCTCAAGCGCGATCGGGCAACTTCGATCTCAAAGATTTTAACTTCTGGGTCGGTCAGTGTCAGGTATTAGAAAACGTACAAAACTATGAGGAGGCACTGGCAGCTTGCGAGCGAGCGATCGCCCTCAGACCAAAGAGCAAAAACCGCCAGATTTGGTTGAGTCGCAGCAATGCCCTCTTGCAGCTAAAACGATACGCCGAAGCGGTAAATTCCTATGATTTTTTACTGCGGTTTGATGCCAAAAACTCTTTAGCTTGGACTCGTCGCGGCGAAGCATTATACCAATTGGGTAAGTATGAGGAAGCGATCGCCTCCCAGGAAAAAGCATTGCGAGTAAATGGCAATTGGGGCAATGCAACACCAGCGCTCGCCTGGTATAATAGAGGTTTAGCGCAAAGAAAGTTAGGGGAAAATGAAACAGCTTTAACATCGTTCGATCGAGCTTTAAGTATTAACCCAGATGATGCGCTCGCCCAGGTAGAACGCTGCGGCACTCTATCAGATTTAGGGAGACAGGAAGCAGCAACTGCGGCTTGCGATCGGGCGATCGATGCGCTACCGGCACCAGCTTTTACCAATCGCGCTATAGCGCAACAAAGAGCGGGAAGAATATTAGATGCGATCGCTTCTTACGAAAAAGCTTTAGCGATTAATCCTAACGATGCTATCGCCTGGACGCAGCAAGGAATTCTTTTTGAAAAGTTGGAGCAGAATGAAAAAGCGTTAACTTCTTATAACAAAGCCATTGGCATCGATCCTAAATCTGCTTTAGCTCAAGTTAACCGCTGCGCGACACTCAATCGCTTAGCAAGCTATAAAGAAGCACTCGCCGCTTGCGAGAGCGCGATGAAGGGCGACGGTAGCTGGGGAGATAAAAATCTCGCTTATGCTTGGAACCAACACAGCAGTGCGTCGATCGGACTGGGACAATACCAAGAGGCACTTTCTTCAGCCGAACGAGCTATTAATATTAGTCCAAATATGGCAGAAGCTTGGAACAACAAAGGGGTCAGTTTGTGGTATTTACAAAAGTATCAAGATGCCCTGGAGGCCCTGCTAAAATCAGTGGAAATTCATCCCAACTACACTCAGGCATGGTTCAATGCTGGTAGAATATTCAGTACGTTAAAACAATATAAATTGGCAACACAAGCTTACGAAAAAGCCTTAGACGGCGAGATAAACTTTCGATATAACTTAACTTGTAACATAATTTTATTTGAAAGAATTAATTTAAAAATATGGCTTTTAAAAGAATACGAAAAAGTTTTAGAATCCGCACAAAACTACTGCGCTGATGTTTTAACAAACAAAAGCGTGGCATCATGGAACTTGAGAGATTACCGAAACGCTCTAAATTCCGCAAACTTCGGCATTGAACTTAACCCTAAATCCTTTGAAGCCTGGTACAATTTAGCTGTAGTCTTGGTAACTTTGAAACAGTACGATCGAGCATTAGTAGCCTACGAAAAAGCTAGCAATATCAGCCCCAACAACTTTTATGTTTTGACTGGTAAAGGTTTAGTGCTAGGAGGATTGGGTCGCGATCGAGAAGCTCTCGAAGCCTTTGAGGCAGCTTTAAACATTAATCCCCATTACAAGCTAGCTCAGCAACAGAGGGATTTGTTATTAGAAAAATTCAAGACACAAATTTGACCGAACTTCAGAGCAAAAATTCAACACCCTCAACCCTAAACTCTCCCCCGACTATCTGTTACGAACCTGCTTATGCCTAATAAAAACCCCCTGCAAACAGAGTTTAAATTTAGCCTTCCTAGAGGCTTAGTAGATGACGGGGGAAAAATTCACTCCCAAGGATTTATGCGCCTTGCTACCGCCAAAGATGAAATTTACGTTCAAAAATACTCTTTAGTTCAGGATAATCCAGCTTATGGATTTTTAGTGATGCTTTCCCTCGTCATTACCAGTTTGGGCGATTTATCTGAAGTCACACCTGAAAAGTTAGAAAATCTTTTTACCTACGATCTTGCTTATTTAAGAGAATTTTATAACCGAATTAACCAACAGGGTATCGCATCTATTCTTGTTAAATGTCCCAGATGCAGTAACGATTTTAATGTGGAGCTCGAACTCTCGGGGGAGTCCAAGGCTACCCCTTAGACCAAGTTTATGAGGAGGTAGCCTGCATCGCATTTCATTTCCACTGGTCTTTAGAAGACATTTTAAATTTAGAACACGCTAATCGTCGGCTTTGGGTAAGGCAAATCGGTTTATTCAACCAAAAGGATTAAAGGGGAGTTTTATATGCGATCGCTTTAATCAATTTCATCAAAAACAACTTGTTTTGTTCCTGCAAACGTCAAAATTATGCCCTGGTGCAATAGCGAAAACAAAAATTTAACTTGTCGGCTTATACCAATTTAATATGAAGCTGCATAGAATAGGGCTTCCAGAATAAAATTGTAAGATGACAACGAACTGATTTGCTCAGGAGTGATTTTTTTAAGAACTTGGTGCAAGCGCTCTCGTAGTTACCCAAGTGTTATAAAAACCTCTCCAAGAAGTTGCTGTTTGATATATTCCCAAACCCGTTCAATTGGATTAAGTTCGGGACTATGTGAGGGCTGACAGACTGGAATTAAATTTTCTGGCCAATCGAGTTCATTAGTGATATGAGCACCCGCTTGATCCATTTGAATTAGAACAATATCTTCACCCAATTGTAGAGAAAGAGCATCCATAAATTGCTGGAAATCTTCTCTCTTAAGATGGGCATATTCTTGGCAAAAATGCCAGCCTCTGCCATTATAAATCATCCCTTAGCTGTGCAACGCCCTTTTATACTCATTTTTCTTAAATTTTGTAGATTGACATTTAGGACAAATCATAGCCGAATATTTTTTAACTGTTCGTTTTTAGCATACCACAACTGTGCAACGCCTGATTTTCGGGAAAATCCACCGCCTCCAATCACCTGCAACCGAGCGCTACGTTGTTATCGTTAATTTGCCGAGCCAACCCGGCTCATAACTGGTAAGAAGCAGCAACTTTTAAACATTCAATCATTCAAATGTCTAGACATTTAGATGATTAAGAGGTAAAGTTGAGTTAATCAACGTATCGGTACACCTATGATCGTGACAATCGCCTCATTCAAGGGCGGAGTCGGGAAGACAACTACAGCACTGCACTTGGCCACTTACCTGCAAACCAAAGCGCCTACGCTCTTGGTAGACGGCGACCTCAACCGCAGTGCTTTGGATTGGGCTGCGCGGGGCTCTCTCCCGTTCAAAGTGGTGGATGAAAAGCAAGGAGTTCGCTTTGCCAGAGATTACGAGCACATCGTGATAGACACGCCGGCTCGACCAGACCCCGACGAACTCAAAACTGTAGCTGAAGGGTGCGACTTGCTGATTTTGCCGAGTTCTCCCGATGCGATGGCGCTCACCGCAATGGTGCAAATGGTGGAAGCTCTGCATTCCCTAAAATCGAATTACCGCATTTTGCTCACGCTCATCCCACCGGCTCCTAGCAAAGTCGGGATTGAGTCTCGGAGGACGATCGAGAAAGCTCAGTTGCCGATATTTAAAGCTGAGGTCAGGCGGCTGGCAGTATTCCAAAAAGCAGCTTTGGCCGGGGTTCCCGTAAGTGCTGTCAAAGATGCCTACGCCAAAGCTGCTTGGGGTTGTTATGCCGCTGTCGGCAAGGAGATACTGCCATGAGCCGCTTTGATGATTTGTTAAAAGCCAAGAAACTCAAGCCTGGCGAACCTGACCTCGAACCCGCACCAGCTCCGGCGTTACCCAAAAGCAAAGACCCAAACTTTGTCAGGGCCACGGTTTACCTGCCCAAACAAATGCACCGCGACCTCAAATCTGCTGCCGCACAGTCAGGTGAAGAAATCAGCGAACTCGTTGAAAAGTCCGTCGCTCAATACCTCCAGCAGCTTAGTGGCAATAAAAACATTTGAACATTTGAACATTTGAACATTTGAACATTTGAATGTTTCTCTTATCTGCGACAGTTATCTCTCCCGTCAATTGCTGCATTCTTGAGACAAGCGTACTGTTGTTGGTAAGCTGGCACTGGACTCGTAAGGGAGCGGTACAGCATGAAGAAAATACGGCTGTTGGGGGCGATTGCTCTAATTTTGGGGATGATGGCTGGCTGCAATCTGACATCAGCCCCGCCATCTTCACGAACGCCTGTTTCTCCTAAACCAAGAGTGCAGACACCCACAGCGCAGAATCCCGTAGCTTCGACCACCAACAACCGCAACTTACTCCTGGGCAATCCCAGCAATGCAGCTCCCAGTGTTGCCAACATCGACAACTACCTGATGGTGAAGCCACAGTTTGTACTCTCCTACAACAGCAAAACAAAGACCGCCAATTGGGTTTCGTGGCAACTGAACCGCTCTTGGATTGGAGCAGCCGATCGCCAAGACAACTTCTGCGCCGACGATGACCTGGCGGATGCTTGGTACAAAGTCCGCCCCGCCCCAACGATTACATTAGAAGCGGTTACAACCGAGGACACATTGCAGCCAGTGCAGATTGCACCCGCAACCAAGCGAATAACCACACTACCTTTTTAACCCTCTTATGTCACTTTCGGGAAAAAATAATCTGGAAGGCTTATAGCATAAGACTTTTACCAAAAATCTTGATTTGGGCCATTCTGTTAGAAAATAAACGCTCAAATGCTCGCTATATCTACAGTTAAAAATTTGGCTCTTATTTTTATTTTCCCAGAGTGACAGAAGAGAGTTAATCAGCAATATGATGCTCCAAGTGCCAGAACTCAACAGAAGTGTGTGAGGTGACTTGCGTAAGTCCTGTTCTAGTTAAAGTCAGAAAAATAGTAAAAAAAACCCCTGCACGCTTATGATGCAGGGGAAAGCGAATTACAGTTCGCTAGTCAGAAGTTGAGTCGGGATGCAAAGACTTTTGGACTAACTCCATAACCGCTAACTGAATCGGTCGGTGCTTTTGCACAGGGCTACGACGGTCGTAACTCGCCCGGAGAATCTGCGGACTATGACCCATGCCATAAGCCAGAGAAGCAATGTCCGAGTCAGAGGCTGCGTTATCCAAAAAATGAGTCGCAAAAATGTCCCGCAACAAGTGAGGAGTCAACCGCTGGCCCGTCAAAGCATGAGCAGCATTACCCCTCTTCTGTCACTATGGGGAAAAAAAAATAAGAGCCAAATTTTTAACTGTAGATATAGCGAGCATTTGAGCGTTTATTTTCTAACAGAATGGCCCAAATCAAGATTTTTGGTAAAAGTCTTATGCTATAAGCCTTCCAGATTATTTTTTCCCGAAAGTGACATAAGAGGGATAAGCTGGTTCAGGGTTTGGAACTGCTACCGCTTCATCACGATAGGGAATTTTTGGGATTGCGGAACTGTGACAGTAACTTCGAGGCTATTGCCATCAACGGCTATCAATGGATTAAAACGACCAGCCAGTTAGATCGGCTAGCAAGCCATTTACCCCAAATTGGCTTGCTAACTGATTTAGCTTAAATCCTTGCTAAGCGAGGCTTTCAGCCGTGTTCGCAAGTTTCTGCACAATTGTTACTCAAACCTCCCTCACTGCAGGGCTTCAGGTTTAGGTTCCTTCGATTTTTTCTCAAAGACTTGGATATTTGGGTCTGATAGCACAAAGCCGTTAGAGGTTGATTCACCCATCTTGCCACCGATAGCAGCCACCCACATGGGATAGTTGGCAGCAGCATCCTCAAGCTTTTTCCATATTTTTGGCTTAACAGTAACGGACACTACCCGACCGTCACAGTCAAGCTCAAAGGTTTTCCAGTTGTCTTTGTTAGTCTCTACGTTATTCGGGAGTTCGTTAATTTTGATGATGAGTTCGAGCTTGCCAATTGTCATAGATAGTTTCGTTGATTTAATGCGTTGCTTTTGTGGTACTTTGTCAGCTTTGTATATTTTCCAGCCTAGGGGTTGAAACCGCTACAGCTTCATCGGGCTATTGCAGTTTCCCCGCCTATCCGTTTATAGAAATGGTAGCTGCCTTATTCCCTATCCATTTACCGGGGAATCAACCAGGAGCGATCATGCTGCCCAACAAGCCGATCGCTCCTGGTTTCTCCGTGGTCAGCAAGGAAAATCCAAGAGCGGCAGACCTAGGAAAACTTTCGGCAATATGCGTTTTTATGCGTTTTTATGAGATCCCCCATCACCTTTTAGCTGCTTAAACTCTTCAAATTGCGTCTCGCCAACTATCGCCACAATATCGACCGATGCAAGAAAGGCCCGCGTCGATTGCCGTCGCAAAATCCTCCTCAATAGCTGAAGCTACGGCGCGAGATGGGTAGCCGATCGCCTCTCGGATTCTCTGGGCTCCGTTGTGGGCGATCGAGCTGTCGCTCAAGCCGCTCGCTCGCTACCCAAGTGCGATGGGAAAGTTGTGGCAATTGATGCCTGTGCTGCTACGAAGTTGTCACAACAACAGGAGCAATGTGAGCAGTCGGCACAGTCGAAGAGCGGGTAAAAATCAAGCGCATTGATACGTAAGATTCCCCATTCATAAGGGTGCATTGTTTTTATTTTTGCACGTAAAAGTCAGGTTTGTGATCACAAAAACATTGCTTGCTACTAATCAAGAACAACTATAAGCAGTCCCAACAGGTCAAGACACGAACAGCACAAAAAGGCAGTAATTTGACCGACAAATTCAGGCATTTGCAGGATATTTACAGGCATTTGCAGGTAAAGTACAGTCCCTGCAAATGCCTGTAATCTCACTGATTTTATACTGCTTTCCATCTGATTTTATACTGCAAATGCCTGACTTTAGGGCGCACAACAATTAGCTATTTTTTAGCCTAATGTCGCAATTAGGAAAATTTTTAGCTAGCGTTTTGCTTGCTTAAACCACAGTCAACAGGACTTACGTAGAGGCTCTATCTGTATGCTCCGCACGGAGCACCTTACGCCACAGATAGTCTAAAAATTCCTCAGTTGCGTAAGTCCTATCAATTTTTAAAGCTGTAAAAGCTAATCCAGTTCGATATCTTGGGTGCGCCGTTTATACTGTTGGTTATTTTGTTTGTGAGTTTGCTGTTCTTGCTCAATTAATTGTATCCAGATATCATTCCAAGTTGACTGTGGATTGGCAATTTCTGCATTCGGTAGCAGCTCGCTTGCATTTCGAGCGAGGTGAGAATCTTCTGCTATTGCTATAATAACGCTATCGAGTTCTTGTAAGAATTGTATAGGCAGTTGTGAAGCTCGTTCAATTCCTAGGTAAAGTGTCGCTGGTGCTGTTGCAGAGTTTTCCTGTTCAATAAGCAAAATTGAAAGGGCTTCGATTGGGTTACAGGCAATCACAGCTCGCTCAATTTCTCCGGTAGTCGCTACCCAGAAAGCAGCTTCAGATGACAGGGGATGGGTTGTAGTAAAGTTGCCTCTTTCATCGAGAACAAAAGCGAAGCTGGCTTCCCCCTCAAGCGTCCGTCCTGTAAAGACAGCTTTTTCTGAGTTGGCATACAACCAAGAATGAGAGTGCAATAAATTAAGCAATTCTAAAGGTAAACTGTACTCGACTGCTAGATGCAATCGGACTTTTTGCCACTGAGTTTCATTCCTTTCAGGCAGGATTGACAGTTGTAACTCTAACTCATTTGCTGTGGCAGGAATTGCAGGTGCGGTTGCTGCTAGCTCAGATTGTGACAACTCTAACTCATTTGCTGTTGCACTCGTTGCAGGTGGGCTTGCTACTAACTCAGATTGTGACAACTCTAATTTATTTGGTGTTGCTGTTGCACTCGTTGCAGGTGCGGTTGTTTCTAGCTCAGATTGTGACAACTCTAGCTCATTTGCTGTTGCACTCGTTGCAGGTGCGGTTGTTTCTAGCTCAGATTGTGACAACTCTAACTCATTTGCTGTTGCAGATAGGGTTGTTTCTAACTCGGATTGTGACGACTCTAGCTCATTTTCCTCTGCCTCACTGGGAGCAATAGCTAAGTGTTGTGGCTGCATTAAAGCCTCAATTAGGGCGTTATCTCGCCCTTTGTCATAGCTAACGCCTCGATGCTTCTGCAATCCAGAAAAAGTGTAGGCTTTACCCAACTGAGTGCCACTCAAAGCGACTTCATCTAAATTGTAAGAAATGCCTTTACTCAAGCCGATTCGAGTTTGTGTCACTTGCACCTCTACACCTTGTTGCTGCAACCGCTCCACAAATTCTGGCATACTTGGGTTGTCTTGAGCGACTTCATCAATTAGGTCTTGCAATTGCACCCTGACGCTCTTGTTTCCCTTGCTTTGTAAGTACCTGTGTTCTCCTGTAGTCTGAGCTCGCTTGTCTGTTTCCCAACTGGGTGTAACAGTTTCCAGGTTGTAGTTCCGTTCGAGTTGGCGAATAGTTTCTTGGCTTTTGTAATAATCCCAGCTATCGTCAACAACACCTCCATCTAGGCAAATGCGACTGGCGACGATGTGAATGTGGTCGTGTTCTGTATCGCTGTGCTTGACAACTGCGTACTGGTTGTTGTCAAATTCCATCGCTTTCATGTAGTTGGCTGCGATTGCCAGCCAGCGCTGGTCATTTTCTTCAGAATCTTCTAGTTTTTCGGTGCTATCGACAGATAAAGTGGCGTGAAAAACTGCTACTTTCAGGTTAGGTCTTAGTTGTCGGGCGATGGCAAATTCAGCAGCGAGTTCTTCAGGAGTTTGTCCGCACATAGTACCGCCAATTAGAGCGGCATCTTTTTTGCCCAGCACGTAGTTCAGACAGCCCCGAAAGCCTGTACCTTTAATTTGTTTGCCGATCATAACCGAAAAGCCGTCAGTTGGTTGAATCGATTGCTCAGGCGGTAAAGCCCAGGCTTGTTAATAATTAGCGTACTGTAGATTTGGCGAGGTTTGCAACTATTGTTTTAATTGCACCCCCGTTTTCTCGAATGAGTTGCTGTACGCTTTCTAAGAGTCCTGTATTGACAACAACTGGTTCTCCCAATGCCACAGCACTATTGCAAGCTTTAGCAATCTGATTGAGGTTGTTTCCTGCAATTCTCAATTGGGCATCAATCTTGCATAACACTTGATAGGCTTTTAAGTCAAATGCAGCTAGAGGGCGCGGCATGGCTCTCCTCAAAGCTGCACGGCGCATGAAGTCGCTCATGCTCAAATTGACTAGCGAGGCTCTAGCTTTAATTTGATTGTAGTCTGAGTCAGTGAGGCGAATGTGAATATGGTTGGATAGCAGCTCTCTAGGTTTGGCTTCGGGTAAAGTTTTCATAGTTTTTAATCAGTAAAAACCTTTTCCCAAGATACAAGTTAATAACTGTAATCGACAAGCGCTAATCAGGTGATTTTATCTCCCCCAATTGGAGAGGGCTGTTTAGACAGTTTATTAAGGTAGAGACTGACTATAATTTTCTTTATTTGTATAGAATAGTGGATTTAGGTGCGATCGCACTTGAATAAGTGATGAGTTTGTTGAATTGCTTTTGAAGCATTTCTCCTATAATTTCTTATAGCTGTATAATATTCAGCTTGAATCGTAGTACAAATAGTTACAGTTGTCATTAAAGCTTAAAAAAGTATTAAACCCGACCTTACGGTTAGGCTTCGGTAAAAGGAGGGTGCATTATTTCTCTTTCTGCACGTAAAAGTCAGGTTTGTGATCACAAAAACATTGCTTGCTATCGCTCATCCCTGCTTTTTTCCTTGGTTTCCCAGCTTGCATAAATTTGAGTTTTTGTGAGTTTTTGTGAGTTTTTGTGAGTTTTTTGCTGCAAATACTGCTTCGACTTCAGCTAATAGTTCAAGCTGAGCTTGCATAGTTTTACTCATGAAAACTCACAAAAACTCAAATTTATGCAAAAAAACTCATGAAAAGCCAGTCTCAAAAAGTTAATTTTGAGGTTTTTTACCGTGACGGTACACTTAATATCAATTTAATAATTTAACAGCAAGCTCTACACTCCCTAATTTAAGTGATTGTAGCAGAGGCAAGCTACTAACTGTAGCATTTATAGCAAGCTGTACTTTCAATAATGAGCAAGCCGAACTAATTGAAAGCTGTTAAGGTTGCCTAAAAGATTGCCGCCAAGTGATAGCTATTCAGCTATTGCATATTAATGTATCGGAACAATGGCGGTAGCGTTTTTCTAGCAAGAGTTGTAGTTCAGTTTGTTTGGTTTTATTGAAGGCAGTGCTACCGCACGGTTGTACTTGATTTCAGAGAGAGTGCGCGAGCCG
>NZ_JAUBTK010000107.1:0-21499 GCF_036702455.1 Microcoleus sp. D2_18a_D3 | reverse complement strand
TCTAAGTAAATCGTGATTCCTATATTTTCAATAATCTGATAACTTTTGACGGTCACTCCCTCAATATTAAGGAGTTTAGTCATTAGATGAAGTTGAGGATTGGAAGCCATAGGTATAATTTTTATCTTAATTTTTATAAAATCTAACTTTATTAGACCACAAAAAGCCCTGTAAGTCAATATATAACTGCTTTGCCAGCGCCTAATCTTTGTATTTTATAGTAGTTAATTTTTATAAAAATTATTAACTTTTTTACATACTAGGTTCGGTAGAGCCCTTTTCACATGAACAAATTCCTTAATACTTGCATTATAAAGCTTATTTGACGAACATCAGATAAATGGCTGGAGAGGGAATTGGGGACAAAATTTGTTTGCGAAATGCCCAACTTTTTTCCATGTAACAAGCTCAAAGAAAACAAGTTTGGTTAAGTATTCAATAAATTTTGTGGATAAATTTTAAGTTTTAATTGTGGATGCGAGATCCATCGGGTGAGACAATACAGAACGGAGAGTGGCATGAAAAATCTGACTTGAGCGCGATATTTGGCAACGCGGCTGCGTGCTATACCCATATGTGCATCTAAAAATTAGTTTATGAAATCCCCAAGACTGTCCGACACGACAAACTCAGCCTCAACGAAGGAAAACCGGCTGCATTTAGAGCGGCTGGTGAGCGCTGCGGCACTGACACCCGCAGAAATCAATGCTGGCAGCGATGCAGTTAGCGGGTTGACTCAAACCCCCAAATCCCTGCCTCCAAAGTATTTCTACGACGATCGCGGATCAAACCTGTTTGAGTTGATTTGCCAGTTGCCGGAATACTACCTGACACGCACTGAGACGGCAATTTTGCAGGGGTGCGCGGGGGCGATCGCCAATTTAACTGGCCCCTGCGAAATCGTCGAACTCGGCAGCGGCAGTTCCACCAAAACTCGGATTCTCCTTGATGCTTACAGTCAACTGGAATATCCCCTGCACTATTTGCCGATCGACATCAGTCCTACTATCCTAGAAAGCAGCGCTTGTCAACTGTTGGCAGATTATCCGTCGCTCCAGATTCACGGACTTGTCAGCACATACGAATTAGCCTTAGCTAAAATTGCACCGTCGCCGTTGCCAACCCGAATGATTTGCTTTCTAGGCAGTACCCTCGGCAATCTCAACGCTCAAGAATGCGATTTATTCTTCTCGCAAATTGTCGGTGCACTGCAGCCGGGAGAGTATTTTTTGCTGGGAATTGACTTGGACAAATCTAAGGATATTTTAGAGCCTGCCTACGATGACAGTCAAGGAGTAACGGCAGCATTTAACTTGAATATGCTGCGGCATTTAAATCGAAAATATGAGGGAAATTTTGATTTAGCGCAGTTCGAGCATTGGGCTTTTTACAATCAAGAGGAATGTCAAATTGAAATGCACTTGAAAAGTAAAAAAGCGCAAACAGTGCAGTTGCGTTCTCTCAATTTAACGGTTGAATTTGCAGCGGGAGAAACTATCCGCAGCGAAATATCGCGCAAGTTTAATCTCAATACGGTAAAAAAAGAACTTTCGCAGCGGGGTTTAATGCCACTGCAGGTTTGGACAGATCCAAATCAGTGGTTTGGCTTGATGCTTTGTCAGATGTCAGTTGACAGTTGACAGTTGACAGTTAACCGTTGGCAGTTGGCAGTTGGCAATTGGCAATTGCCAATTGTTATTTGTTATTTGTTTTGAAGATCTCCCAATAATCAGTAACTACTGACTACTGACTGCTGACTACTGACTAATAACGTTCGCGAGCGGGGACAGCACTATGACTACTGACTACTGACTACTGACTACTGACTACTGACTACTGACTACTGACTAATTAACAAATCGGCCGCTGTCCGGGTTTTACGGCGTGAATGTACTCGCTGCCCGATGTCGGCCATCCCCGCTTATAATAAGCTTCCTCCGGCTTCCCCCAGCCCAACTGCAACAAAATTTCTAGAAAATCCAACTTTTCCCACTTGGAGAGATTGGCCCATTCTGTGCGCTGGGCTATAGCTTCTACATCAACCGGCTCGATCGATCGAAAATCCTTTCCGCTGTTAATGCTTAAATACAAATCCATCCCGGCAGTTACCTGCTGCCAGAATTCCAACATAGCAATCTTAGCTGCCTTCAACGTAATCAAATCAACCGGTAGAGCTATTAATTCGTCATCCACTGCCGGATAGCGTAGAGTATTGCCTTTAACCGCAATTTCCCGCCAGACAATCCCAGAAACTTGATGTTCCCGCTGGTATTCGTGCACGGCCGCCTTAAAATTTTGATAAGCAGTGAACTTCTGAACTCCCTCAGATTTGAGAAAGCGGTCAATCACGGGGTTGCCTGTAGCAGGAGTTTCAGTCAAGTTGAGGCGCCGCCCATGCAAGCAGGCTTGGCGCTCTTCTTCGAGGATTTTAATGAGTTCCGCCGTGCTGTAGACCTTGGACATCTTTATTGAGGCAAAATCAAGATATTGGCTGATATTCGGCTGGTTTTCTCGACTAATCTTCGGTAAAGATAGTTTGGCTGTTCTGGGCAATATTCAGTTTTGCCGTTATTCTAACTTTTCTTGCTGCTTAATTCTAGTTTGATAGTTTACAGGCGTCGATCCGCGAAATCCCGACAGCCTCTTAAAAAAAGCAGTTAAGAGGGTATCGAATCACGAACTAGACTCGGAACAGCACCGCCGACGTACCTCGCGGGATTTTTCGCCAAAAACAAAGCCCCCTCGAAGGAGGGGGCAAAACTGATGCGAGAGGTTTGGGAGTTTTATTTGATGGGTCGATCGAACAACCCGAAAAAAAAGCAGCATTCGCACCTGCCGTCAACTACCAAAACTCAAATTTTCAGTGTCAAAGTTTAGTAGCGTCCGCGTGAAGAGCGATCTTTGTCGCCCCAGCCGCCGCCACCCGATGAGCGTTTGTTGTCTTCGCGAGGTTTGGCTTTGTTGACTTTCAAGTCACGGCCCATCCACTCAGCACCGTCTAGAGCTGCGATGGCTGCTGCTTCTTCTGCCTCGCTTGCCATTTCCACAAAAGCAAAACCCCGCATCCTGCCTGTTTCCCGATCCATTGGCACTTGGACGCGGCTTACAGTACCGTACTCGGCAAATACTTCGTTGAGGTCCTCTGATGTTACCTCATATGAAAGATTACCCACGTAAATCGACATAAAATCTCCAGAATCATTAGGGTGCAGAGACTTAGATTCGGAGAGACGCTTGTAAATAAACACCAACAAACTACGCAACCGAATTTAATTCTTGGAAAACCACTATAACATGAAGCCAGCAGAATCAGCAATTGGCTGTCATAGATTTTCAATTTTCGGTGCCGTCGGGCAATCGCCAACAGAAAGTATTGGTGATAACTGACATCTTACACTCTTGGCGTCCTCCACTTGGTTTTTTGCTGCGCGATCGACCTGGTATCTGAGATTTTTCGTCGCTGTTACCAGGTTGATTGGGTCTGATTGAGAACAGTGCCTGAGATTCAGTTATAACTGACATCAGCCACTGTTATCCCTGGGCAAGCCTCCTGCCCCTTCCACCAGAGATAAATGTTTTTAGCCCAGGATTAATCTTCCGAGTCAATTTCCCCTCTTCCATCTCCCGTCTCTCATCGCATCCGATTTAGCGCCAGAGAAGGGCGGTTCCCAAATAATTATCAAAAGAGTTATTAGTCATATCTACGCGCATTTTCTACATATATAGCAATCCTAAATAATTATGCAAATGATTTAGGATTGCTATAGTTGATTGCATCAGTCAGTAAGAAAATCATAATTTTTGATATAAAATTCCCATTCTATGCGTTTTTTAAGGCTTTCTGTAATTTCTCTATTTGCTCTTTCTCTGAGTTGATTCTATGCAGGCATTTTTACACTAATTACATGAAGTTGGTTTTCGGTTATACCGTCTTTAAATGCCTAACAGCTTATGTCCTAGGAAAGATGCGATCGCACTCCTACCTCCCTAGCATTGTAAAAGTTGAAAGCCCACAGTCCACAAAAATTGTCTGGGACAGAGAGAAGCAAGGCTAGACAAACGAGTGTGAAGCAGTTACAGAGGATTTTAGATGGTTATAAACAGTTCGTTGACCCGGCCCTTGGCTGTCGTGACGGGTGCCTCTAACGGTATCGGCTACGAACTCGCCAAACAGTTCGCTCAAAACGGATTCGATCTCCTAGTCACCGCCACCGGAGCGAGCATCAAAGAAGCGGCTCAAGCCTTTGAGGGGCTCGGTGCCAAAGTCGATACAGTGCAGGCAGACCTCGCTACCTACGACGGTGTTGAGACGCTCTACAACCAGATTAAAGCGACTAATCGGCCAGTGGATGCGATCGCAATTAATGCCGGTGTCGGCGTCGGCGGCGACTTTGCCCGCGAAACCGACTTGAAGGACGAACTAAATCTGATTAACCTCAACGTTGTCTCGTCTGTGCATTTGGCTAAACGGGTAGTCAAAGATATGGTCGATCGCGGCCAGGGACGGATTCTATTCACTTCCTCCATTGCTGCCCTAATGCCGGGGCCATTCGAGGCAGTCTATGCAGCATCCAAAGCCTTCATCCACTCATTTTCCGAAGGACTCCGCAATGAGTTAAAAGATACAGGTGTAACTGTCACCTCGCTCATGCCCGGCCCAACCGATACTAACTTCTTCCATCGGGCTGGAATGGACGACACGAAGGCGGGCGCAGACAAGAAAGACGATCCAGCCGAGGTTGCCAAGCAGGGATTTGAAGCCTTGATGGCCGGTAAGGACAATATCATTGCAGGTTCACTCAAGACAAAGATTCTGGCCAGCGCGAGCAAAGTTTTACCTGATACCGTCACTGCCGAACTGCACAGTAAACTTACTGAACCGGGTTCTGCTAACAAATAATTCACGCCCGTCTTACTATTCTTATGTGCAGATTTAAAGAAAGTCAACATCGCAGATAATGACCTGATTGCAGCCGATAAAAGCGTGTTTACTTCTCCCAGTATTGGCGATTTAGCAAAGTTTTCTCAGGCGTTCATCGAGGGCATTATGCAGCATCGGCCTTGGATGCGAACTGAGGAATAAATGGTTGGCGCCTAAGTAATTTAGTACAGGACAATTATGCAAATTCATCATCTCAATTGTGGCTGTATGTGTCCCATTGGAGGGGCGCTTTTCGATGGCTTTAGTCGCGACCTGACGGCTCACCTCGTCTGCCACTGTCTGCTTGTTGAAACGAATCAGGGACTTGTTCTGATTGATACCGGCTTCGGATTGCGGGATATCCAGTCCCCTTACTCTCGGCTCAGCCCGTTTTTTGTCCACTTTAATAATATCCAGTTCGATCGCAAGTACACGGCAATCCATCAAATTGAACAGCTCGGATTTTCACCAAGCGATGTGCGCCATATTGTGCTAACCCACCTCGATTTCGATCATGCCGGTGGTCTAGAGGATTTCCCTGAAGCCACGGTACACGTCATGCAGGCTGAAATCGATGCGGCACACGATCGGCACGGTTTCATCACAAAAAGGCGCTATCGTCCGGGGCAGTGGGATGAAGTCAAACGCTGGAAATACTATTCGGCGGGTGGCGAACCTTGGTTCGGTTTTGAAGCAGTCCGCGACCTCGACGGGTTGCCGCCGGAGATTTTGCTAATCCCGTTGGTGGGCCACACGCGCGGTCATGCTGGCATTGCCATTGATACACCCGATGGCTGGCTTCTGCACGCAGGCGATGCCTATTTCTACCGACACGAGATGGATGCCGCTAACCGACGCTGCACGCCCGGTTTGCGCGCCTACCAATGGATGATGGAGGTCGATCGCAAGGCTAGGTTGCTCAATCAAGGTCGGCTGCACGAATTATCGGTGCAGCATAGTAAAGATGTGCGCGTGTTTTGCAGTCACGATGCTATTGAGTTAAAAGCCTTCGGTGACGAGTCTAGGAGTTCTTAAAACTAGAAATTTCATCTTTCGTTGGGAATTGCTTTTGCCCGATCGCGAATTGACAAATAACCTAAATTCAGCCAAAATGCTCCTCGATTGATCGTTACCCGGTAAACCTCCGCTATCCACTGCAACCGTCAGCATCGATGCAGTCAACGGCGTCAGTACCCGCATCTCGGCCGAAGACCGCGCCCGCACCATCCAAGTCGCCATCCAACCGGACACCAACCCTCAAGACTTGCGCCCTCTCGGCCACATTTTCTCCGTGCGGGCGATCGGACTCATCACCATGTGCCAGTTGCGTAAGTCCTGTTTAACTTTTTATGTTGAAAAAGGATTGAGATTAGGATGAGGCTAATCTTTTCCAGGAATAACAAGTTTTTGACTTACAACCGCAGATAAACACAAATGACCGCAGAGAGATATAGGCTTTGGCAGCATTCTTAAAAAATTCTCTACATCAAACCCCACTCTTTTTCACCACCACTTCCACCTTTTCCGTCGTCCATTCCTCACTCGCATCAATCACAACCGTAATCTTTCGCTGGGGGTTATCTTCATCCACAACCGCCGCCAATAATTGTTCTAAAGCATTCTTAGGTTTTTGATTACCAAAACCTTTCCGAGATTGGTCTAATGCTGGCAATTCCAAAAACTGAAAATTCGTACCATCCACCGTCGCAAATACTTTAATAATATTTGCCGCTTCCTCATAATTTTGTGGTAAGGATAGTTTGAGTTGTCTTCTTATATTTTGTCCGGGTTCTACCACCTCATAAGGAACACCGTCGGGATAGAATTTTGAAATACTAAAATCCGCATCAAGGTTCAAGGCAGTAATATTTAAAGTTCGATTAGATTCATTGCGAATGATTAAGTCAACACCTTTTTCCTTTTCTTCCAATACAGGAACTTTACCATCAGCATTCAAAACTACAGGTTGCCGTTTGACTGATTTAACCACTTCAACCTTAAGTTGACCATTTAAGCGAGCAAAAGCATCCTCGTTATCCAAATCTAAAATACTCTCATATCTGGCAATATGGATTAATCGATTAATTAGCTTTTTAGTGGCTTCTGGTTCATCGACTTTAATCGGAAAAAGATAATTTTTGATTGGCTCCTTATTCGCATCTAAAATTACATATTCTCCTTCTGAAGTAAGAGAAACAAAATAATCTACATTTTCATCTTTGTCTTCCTCCGAACAAAATTTTATCCAGCGATGACCTGGCACTTTTGTTTGCTTGAGGCTCTCTGGAATAAATGGTACATTTACACGCGAAAATTGCGGTAGCGGGTCAGGCAAAATAACCCGCACTTTGCGAATTTGTTTCAACCCTGGGGTTAAATAGACAGCAGGTGAACCTATTTCAATCATTCCTTCCGCTACTTTATTATTCCCTCTGTAACCAGGTATCTCTGTTACTTCTGCCCAACAATCTGACGCTCCCACTTCTACTACTTTAACCTTTGCAATACGGTTGTCACTCTCCTCAAAATGCCTCGTTCTGAATTTAAAAATCTCGAATTCTGCTCCTTCTTTAATACTGCTAGCTTCACCGATTTGCAATTTAACTTGGTTTTTGGGAATATCTACTTGCATCACTGGCACAGTGCGAACAGTGTGAGTTACGGGTACACTACGTGTATGGGATGCGCCAGAGGTGAAGGAGACAGACTGACCACCAAAAAAAGTGCGATCGGTCTCTCCCATCAACATTGGTGTTTGTCGTCGTTCAAATTCCTTGTGAACTTGATTAGAAATTTGATTGAACAGATCCTCTACAGAAATTTCTGTGCCGTGTTGCCGCAAAGCTTTTAATAAAAAATAAGTCAAAGCGCCGTTGCGTTCCGTCCCTTCAAAAACCTTTTCATAAGCAAATTCATGCTCCCGACAAGCTGCGATTAAGGTATAACCTTTCGGTTCGGGTAACAAGCCATTCAAAACGGTAATATTGCGGCTATTTTCTGTTGCAGTTTGCCAATTTTGGGCTAATTCCTGAAGCGATGCGACTAAACTATCCCTAGGTCGAGGAGTGGTATCAATAAACCCCTCACCGCGAATCCGGTCATCTCCGCTCATTTCTCTCGTTGCACCACCGGAATGACAGCTATCGAGTACGAGGGTGACAACTAACTCTTTTTCCACCATTTCTTCCAGCAATTTAGCAAATTCTATATCGCGCAAATAGCGGGAATTTGGTTGACCAATATCTGTCGGAACTAAGGCTTCATCTAAAGCACCAAAACCTTTGAGAGTCTCATAAATTGTTTTCGCCCGTCCGCCGTGACCGGAGTAGTGAATATATACTTGGTCTTGGGGTTGGGCTTTGGCAGTTAGTTCTTTGAATTTGGCAACAATATTTTCATACGTGGGTAAAAGTTCCGGGGGTTCTTGGGGTTGGTTGGGATTGTCGGAAGCTGTAGCGGTGAGTTTAATGATTTGGTCGGGGGTGAGGTTGAAGGTGTTTTTTAAATAGGTTTCGACGTGGTTGATATCTTGAACACATCCCCGCAGGTTTTTGTAGTAGTTACCTTCTGGTAAGCGATGGGGGAAATAGAAATTGATACCGATGAGGAGGGCGTAGAAGTTGGGAGTTTGGTTTGTCATGGTTGATGGTGGGTAAGGGGTTTGGGGAAGGTTTTATTTTTATATAGGAGTGAGGTGGGGGTTTTTATGCAGTTTTCTATTTAAAATTATCAAAGTTTATTGCATAAATCTCTGTCAATTTCCAGGGCTTCTTCATCTTTAGGATTAGGCTTGAGGTAATTGTCTATAAAATTGCATCCTTCCTTAACTAAATAGTCAAAATCTAACCGCCACAGTTTCACGCTGTAGGCTTCACTGCCAGCGGCCAGCAGCTTGCCATTGGGGCTGAAACTGACAGCCCAAACCCTGTTTGTATGCCCGGTGAGGGTTTTAATTTCCTTGCCGGTGGTGGTATCCCACAGTTTCACGGTGTTGTCAGCACTGCCAGTGGCCAGCAGCTTGCCATTGGGACTGAAACTGACAGCCCGAACCACGCCTGTATGCCCGGTGAGGGTTTTATTTTCCTGGCCGGTGGTGGTATCCCACAGTTTCACGGTGTTGTCACGACTGCCAGTGGCCAGCAGCTTGCCATCGGGGCTGAAACTGACCGCCCAAACCCCGTCTGTATGCCCGGTGAGGGTTTTAATTTCCTTGCGGGTGGTGGTATTCCACAGTTTCACGGTTTTGTCAGCACTGCCAGTGGCCAGCAGCTTGCCATCGGGGCTGAAACTGACAGCCCGAACCCAGTTTTTATGCCCAGTGAGGGTTTTAATTTCCTTGCGGGTGGTGGTATCCCACAGTTTCACGGTGTTGTCAGCACTGCCAGTGGCCAGCAGCTTGCCATCGGGGCTGAAACTGACAGCCCGAACCACGTTTGTATGCCGAGTGAGGGTTTTAATTTCCTGGCCGGTGGTGGTATCCCACAGTTTCACGGTGTTGTCAGCACTGCCAGTGGCCAGCAGCTTGCCATCGGGGCTGAAACTGACCGCCCAAACCACGTATGTATGCCCGGTGAGGGTTTTAATTTCCTGGCCGGTGGTGGTATCCCACAGTTTCACGGTGTTGTCAGCACTGCCAGTGGCCAGCAGCTTGCCATCGGGGCTGACACTGACAGCATAAACCGCGTCTGTATGCCCGGTGAGGGTTTTAATTTCCTTGCGGGTGGTGGTATTCCACAGTTTCACGGTTTTGTCACCACTGCCAGTGGCCAGCAGCTTGCTATCGGGGCTGAAACTGACCGCCCAAACCCCGTTTGTATGCCCGGTGAGGGTTTTAATTTCCTTGCCGGTGGTGGTATTCCACAGTTTCACGGTTTTGTCACCACTGCCAGTGGCCAGCAGCTTGCCATCCGGGCTGAAACTGACAGCATAAACCAGGTCTGTATGCCCAGTGAGGGTTTTAATTTCCTTGCGGGTGGTGGTATTCCACAGTTTCACGGTGTTGTCAGCACTGCCAGTGGCCAGCAGCTTGCCATCGGGGCTGAAACTGACCGCCCAAACCCCGTTTGTATGCCCGGTGAGGGTGTTAATTTCCTTGCCGGTGGTGGTATTCCACAGTTTCACGGTGTTGTCAGCACTGCCAGTGGCCAGCAGCTTGCCATTGGGGCTGAAACTGACAGCATAAACCACGTCTGTATGCCCGGTGAGGGTTTTAATTTCCTTGCGGGTGGTGGTATTCCACAGTTTCACGGTGTTGTCAGCACTGCCAGTGGCCAGCAGCTTGCCATCGGGGCTGAAACTGACCGCCCAAACCCCGTTTGTATGCCCGGTGAGGGTGTTAATTTCCTTGCCGGTGGTGGTATTCCACAGTTTCACGGTGTTGTCAGCACTGCCAGTGGCCAGCAGCTTGCCATTGGGGCTGAAACTGACAGCATAAACCACGTCTGTATGCCCGGTGAGGGTTTTAATTTGCTTGTCGGTGGTGGTAGTATCCCACAGTTTCACGGTTTTGTCACGACTGCCAGTGGCCAGCAGCTTGCCATTGGGGCTGAAACTGACAGCATAAACCCAGTTCGCGTGTCCGCCCAAGGTGTTTGGTGCTGCTGCCTGGGAAACTGTATTTAATAATGACAGTTTTACTTGGGTATGAGTATCAGCATCTACCCAGAGTGTACGTTGCATTTGCACAACCGCTTTTAAACTGGTTTTGACAGCTTTTGACTGGTTGAAATTTAAAAGCCCATCGGAATATTGAGCCAGAGAATTAATTTGAGTAATAGCAGCACGCCACCAACCAAAACCAGCTAACCCTGCTAAACCCAAAGCTATTGCTGAAAAGCCACTCAGCCCAACAATCGTCAGTTGCCGCCTGCGTTGCTTTTTTTGTCTTTCTCTATCCCGTTCTTTAACGCTAACCTGAATAAAATCTCGTTCTTCGTGCGTCATTTCATCGGCACGTTTACGCAACCAATCTTCTGCTACAGTCAACGACGCACCGCGCAACAAAGCCCCAGAGTCATGGTTGTTATTTTTCCACTCCCGTAACCCCATCTTCAGTCGTTCTTGCCAAGTCCGAAACTGACGGTTAGCATTCATCCACTCGCGCAAAGTTCCCCATTCTCGAATCAGCGCTTCATGCACTACCTCTACCGTATCTTCCTGTTCTTGCCGTCCCGTCACTACCAATCTTGCTTGATATCCCGCTAAATAACTGACCAAATTCCAGTTATCTTCCCCCACTTCCGCACGAGTAGCAACGCGCCTAGTATCTTCGGTTCCTTCCCCCGGACGCACTAATTGCACAAATATTCGCTGCGCCTGCGTTTTCTCTATTTCACTCAGTTGTTGATAAACCTGTTCGGCATGATTGGCAATGGCTTTTTTTACCCCGCCAATCTCTTCATAAGCTTGGTGAGTTAACTCTCGGTTGATTTGCTTTTCCCATAACCGAGTTAGAGCAAATTCTAATAAGGGCAAATTCCCCGGTTCTTGCCCCACATCATCGAGAATGCGTTGGGTTAATTGCGGTTCTAATTGGACTGCCAATTTTTGAGCAGGTAATTCAATAGCTGCCTGTAATTCTTCCCGCTTCATGGAACTGAGTAACTGCGGTGTATATTCTTGCAAAGCATCCCGAAACGGACGGTAGGAAAGCACATAACCATAAAAATCAGCGCGTAGCGTCAAAACTAATGTAATATTTTCTTGACCAATCGCCGTTAGCAACTCATTAGCAAAACGTTCCTGTTCTTCCTTTACTTGACAAAGGGTGTACAGTTCCTCAAATTGGTCGGCAACTAACAACAAGCGTTTACCTGGGTTACGCTCTAAAATGCGAGATACAACTTGTTGTAAAGTGATTCTCCCATTTTGTAAGTCGTCGGCTAATCCTACCGCTTCCCGCAATTTTTGAGTTTCACCCGCTTCTGGTTCTAATTGTCGCACTAAGGCAGAAGCCAAAGGCAAAAACGGTTCTTTTCCGGGACGAAATGATTCAATTAACCAATTTCCTTCTTTTCGCAATTTGGGAATTAAGCCGGCATACACCACAGAAGATTTACCACTTCCACTTGGCCCAACGACAGCTACTAATGGCTGCTTGTGGGTTACTTCCACTGAGTTATTGACAAATTTTTCTTGCCCAAAAAAGAAGTCTGCATCTTCTTCTTTAAATGCAGACAATCCTTGGTAAGGGTTAGGCGGAATCACATCTTCAAAAGCAATTATACCGTCATCAATCGGAGCATCTATTAAGTTCTTTTTCTTAAAAACCGGAGTTTCATGCTCTAGGAAACTCATCATCTGCGAACGCCCTAAATCGTAGGCTTCTTCAATTTCATATCCTGCGGCAATCCCATCATAAAATGCCACCGCGAAAGCAACGGCTGCTTTATCACCCACGGCTCTATTCATGCCAACTACATAATTAACGTATTGGCTAATTGCATCAGCTTGTACTTCCGAATAACAAGCATTGAGAATTACGCACTCTACCCCTTTTTTGGCAAATAATTTAAACATACTGGCGAGGGCATTTGTCTGCACTAGCGCCATTTTTCCAGTATCATCTTCTAGGACAATTCCATCTTCTCCCGCACCATGTCCGCAAAAGTGAACAATATTCGGTTGATAATCTAAGATAGCCCGGTAAAAGTCACGGGAACGCACCGCCCATTTTTGTTCTAATTTATACAGTTCTCGTTTGTTTGCCCGTCGCAATCCTTCGTCTATTTCTCGTATTTCTTGATCCAATCGCAAGGGAGCCGTATTTTTGGGATTAGCTGCCAGAATTAAAATTGTTTTGACCGGGGCGTTGGTACTCATAAGACAAACGAATGAGAGGATAATTTTTCAACAGGCTAGACGGCTTTCCTGAGTTTTAGGTGATAATAAAAATAAAACTTCCCGTGGTACAGGCCCGAAAGCCTGGGTGAGCGAGACGCTCACACTACCGTTTCCACCACAAACCCAGAATAGCTCTTTATCCAAATTAAATGTATACTTATCAGGATTTTTTACCTACCAGAGAAACTTTTCATTGCGGGGTGAAAAGAACTTGCTGCCCGCAACTCCCGCGCCGTAGTTCCAGACAACTTCTTGAATCAGATAAAAAGGCACTTTGTCCCAAAGCAGGTAGGAAATCGGAATTGCTTTTGCCCGATCGCGAATTGACAAATAACCTAAATTCAGCCAAAATGCTTTTCGAGCGATCGTTACCCGGTAAACCTCGGCTATCCACTGCTCGCACCCGTTTAAATACTCATCTAACACCAAGGATTTTTCGTACTCTTTGCCGATGTTATAAGGCGGGCTGGTAACGGTTAAATCTACAAATTGATCGGGCAGCAGCTTCAATGCTTCCAAGCAATCCATGTTATAAATTAAGCAATTAGGAGCTTGAAAGTACGGTTTACCTAAAATCTTCGCGATATCAGTCAAGCGATTTTAGATTTTAGATTTTAGATTTTAGATTGACCCCACGGATAAATGCGGGGGCTTGAGGATTTTCGATTTTCGATTTGGGATTGATTCCACGGATAAATGCGGGGGCTTGTACCATCAAGAAATTTTTGGTCAAGCTCATGAAATATTGGGGAGAGATTTTGTTGACAAGATGCAATAATTATAGTAAGTGACTTTAGAAATATTGTCAAACTCATCTGGATTGGCCGATCGCCCTGTCGGAAACAAAAGGTTACAATCACAAATACATTCTATTTCCATAACATTACTGTTTATAGCTTGAACTCCTCAGTGCCAAATAACAACTCCTCAACTCAATCCTTTCAATTTGACTCGATCGACAGCGCCCTCGCAGACCTCAAAGCAGGTCGCCTCCTGGTAGTAGTCGATGACGAAAATCGCGAAAACGAAGGCGACGTGATTTGTGCCGCCCAATTCGCCACCCCCGACAACATCAATTTCATGGCCGTGAACGCGCGGGGTTTGATTTGTCTGGCATTGAGCGGCGAAAGGCTCGATCGCCTGGAATTGCCCCTGATGGTCAGCAAAAACACTGACAACAACCAAACAGCCTTCACTGTCAGCATCGATGCAGTCAACGGCGTCAGTACCGGTATCTCCGCCGAAGACAGAGCCCGCACCATCCAAGTCGCCATCCACCCGGACACCAAACCTCAAGACTTGCGCCGTCCCGGTCACATTTTCCCCCTGCGGGCGATCGACGGTGGCGTCCTCAAACGCGCCGGCCACACCGAGGCCTCCGTTGACCTCGCCAGACTCGCTGGCCTGTATCCCAGCGGCGTCATCTGCGAAATTCAAAACCCCGACGGTTCGATGGCGAGGCTGCCCGAATTAATCGAGTACGCTAAACTCCACAACCTAAAAATAATCAGTATTGCCGACTTAATTAGCTACCGACTCAAGCACGATCGATTCGTCCGCCGCGAAACCGTCGCCAAATTGCCCACTCAATTCGGCGAGTTTATGATTTACGCCTACCGCGACACCCAAGACAATTCAGAACACGTTGCTATTGTCAAGGGCGACCCGGCAGAATTTAAAGACAAACCCGTGATGGTGCGGGTGCATTCCGAATGCTTGACCGGCGATGCTTTGGGTTCCTTGCGCTGCGACTGCCGGATGCAACTGCAAGCGGCACTGAAAATGATCGAAAATGTCGGTTCTGGCGTCATCGTTTACTTGCGCCAAGAAGGTCGGGGTATTGGATTGGTAAATAAACTAAAAGCTTACTCGCTGCAAGATTTGGGATTGGATACGGTAGAAGCCAACGAACGGTTGGGATTTCCCGCCGACTTGCGGAACTACGGCGTCGGAGCACAAATGCTCAACGATTTGGGAGTTAAAAAAATTCGGTTGATTACCAACAACCCGCGCAAAATTGCGGGTTTGAAAGGTTACGGGATTGAAGTAGCCGATCGCGTCCCCTTACTAATTGAAGCCACAGATTACAACTCGATCTATCTGGCAACAAAAGCCGAAAAACTCGGTCATATGTTACTGCAAACTTATTTAGTAACGGTGGCGATTCAGTGGAACGAAACGAAGGAAGAAGGTAGAAGCCAGAAAGCAGAAGGAAAAGAGGAAGATGCTGCCATTCAAAATCGGTACGAACACCTCGAAAAACTGCGGCATTTGGCTGCTAACCAGCACTTGCTGCTGCAAGAAGAAGCGCGGCCGGTGGGAATAGCCCTTTTCGGAGAAGGCTCCCTCATCGTTCACCTCGGCTTCGATCAATCCGGACTCGCAGCCCCCGACTGGTACTCGGATGTAAACCATCCTTACGTCAAGGCGATCGGTCAAATTTTGGGCGAAATCAGCACTGAACCGAATTTGCAAACATTAGAATTCATGGTTTCTTCCGGTGGAGATCCGCTCAAAACCCTGCAAGTCCAGCTCGATCGCGAGACATTCCTGTTGTCGGAATTAACCGGAATTTGCGATCGGCTCGAACCTCAAAAAATCTACAGTTTTGCTCCTCTTGCCTGAAGGCAGAAGGTAGAAGCCACCCCCCCCTACCCCAGGGCTGTTTCATTCTCCAAAAAACGAGGATTTTGTAGGGGTAGTGCCCCCGTGCCTACCCTCCCCACCGACGATTTTTCGGTTATTTCATAGGTAGGGGCAGCCACGGGGGGCAGCCCCTACAAGAGAATGAAACCGCCCTGCCCCCTACCCCAGCAGGGGGGAAGGCAGAAGCCAAGAAAAACAGTGAATAACAATGTTGATTGCAGTCTAACAAGTCGATGTAGCGAACACTTGAGAGAGAATCGTAGATGCACATTTATCTTATTAAGCAGTATTAATACTCATTAAATTATTCACTAGGACTTTTAGTTAATGTTAATTTTTTTAGACATTGATGGTGTACTTATTCCTGACAGAAGAAATGGAGCGAGTTTGCAAACAGATATAATGAAATTTAATTCAGTTTGCCTTAATTACTTTGAAAATGTCCTTCGTTCCTATCCTAATGTACGAGTAGTAATTTCATCTTCCTGGCGTGAAATATTCCCCTTTGAGGTAATCCCGCCATTATTTTCACCAGATATCGCTCCCCGTATTATCGGATTCACCCCTTTCCTCAATCCCCAAAATATTCACCGACACAAATATTTACGACACCAGGAAGTTCTTGAGTATCTTCGACACAATCAAGCAGAAAACTCACCTTGGGTAGCCATTGACGATATTCCAGAACACTATCCGCCAGATGCACCAGTTGTGGCTATTGATGATTACAATGGTTTTGACCAGAACTCAGCAAAGATACTTTCAGAATATCTAACTTGATTTCAAAGGTTAGGAAAAAAGTATTGTAAAACTTCATTGAGTTTATAAGCAATTATAAACAATAATGGTATTATATTGTTGTGAGTGTTGAACAAGGAATACGCATAGCCCAAAGAACGGAAGTCTCAAATGCAACTAACAGAGAGGCACATCATTAAATCAACGGAACACCGTTTCGCCCAAATAGACGAACTAGCTTTCAAGTCCAAAAATCTCTACAATGCCGCCAATTACGTCATTCGTCAGAGCTTTATTTATGGATGGGGTTATGTCAGTTATAACGAAATGAACCGATTGATGAAGTCTCATGAAGCCTACAAGGCTTTGCCTGCCAAAGTAAGCCAGCAAATCTTAATGGTGTTAGACAAGAATTGGAAATCATTTTTTGAAGCAGTTAAAGCTTACAAGGCTGATTCTTCAAAATTCACGGGTAGCCCAAAATTGCCAAAGTACAAAGACAAAACCAAAGGGCGAAACCTTCTCGTCTACACGATGCAAGCGATTAGTAGTAAACAGTTGAAGAAAGGAATCATTAAACTTTCGGGTACTGAACTTTTAATCAAAACCAAAGTCGCTCCCGATAAGATTTGCCAAGTTAGGCTGGTTCCGAAATGTGATTCCTATGTAATTGAGGTAATTTATGATAAACCGGAGTCCACCCTTGGCAACGCAAATTCTGTAGCTAGTATTGATTTAGGACTAGATAATTTAGTGGCGTTAACTTCAAATCAACCGGGATTTATCCCTTTGTTGCTCAACGGGCGACCATTGAAATCGATTAACCAGTTCTACAACAAACGCTCTTCACGATTACAATCCCAGTTAAAAGGGAACCGCAAAACGTCACCCCGGATTCAGCGCTTAACTCGTTGTCGCCATCAAAAAGTTAATAATTACTTGCATCATGCTAGTCGCCTGATTGTGGCGATTTTAAATACCCAAGAAATTGGGACGCTAGTAATTGGCAAGAATGCACAGTGGAAAACTGAAATTAATCTAGGGAAGCCAACCAACCAAAACTTTGTTAGTATTCCTCACTCTCGATTAATTGAAATGTTGGAGTACAAAGCTCGGTTGGCGGGAATCAATGTAATTGTGCAGGAAGAATCCTACACATCGCGGGCCAACTTCGTGGGTCTAGACCCAATCCCTGTCTACGGGAAAACAGAAAAAGAGCCGATGTTTACTGGTAAGCGTATTAAGCGAGGTTTGTACAAAACATCGACTGGTCAGTTAATTAATTCTGATATCAACGCTTCGTACAACATCCTCAGAAAAGCAATCCCAAATGCGTTCAGCAATGGGATAGGGAGCTGCGTAGTTCAGCCGAGGCGGGTTAATCCGCTCAAAGTAAAAGTGAAGGGGGAGGGGCTTAAAGCCTCCCATGTCTATAAATGACTATACTTTTGCCAGCTATCGGAATAGAGAGGGTGAATTTGACATGGAAATGAACGTTGGTGACTTTCTGCACCGACTCGATCTCAGGGGACAAGCACTTAAAGGCACCAACCTTGGCGGTGCGGAACTCCGGGGAGCAAACCTCAGAGGCACCGACCTCCGAGAAACCAACCTCAGCGACGCTATTCTCAGGTATGCAGACCTGATTGAAGCCGACCTCAGCGGTGCTAATCTCAGCGGGGCGGATTTAGCTGAATCATTTCTTAATTTAGCTAACCTCACTAGAGCTGATTTGACTGGTGCTGTCCTCCGAGAAGCTACTCTGGTAGGAGCCGAACTCACGGGCGCCAACCTCAAACAAGCAAGTTTGATCAAGGCTAATTTAGTTGGAGCCAATCTCCACGAAGCCAACTTAACCAGAGCCAACCTCAGCGGAGCCGATTTGCGCGGTTCTCAGTTGAGCGGTGCCATTTTAGACAAGGCCGTATACAACAACCGGACTATCTTTCCCGAAGATATTGACCCGCGTGCAATGGGAGCATTTTTGCTAGCTCCCAATGCTTCGCTCCCTGGCTTAAATCTGGCTATGGTAGATTTGACCGAAGCCGATTTAAAAGGAGCCGATTTGCGGCGGACAAACTTATACAAAGCTATTTTATTTGGCGCAAAACTCGATCGGGCAAACTTAGCAGGAGCCAACCTCAGCGCAGCGGACTTGAGGGAAGCTAGTTTGAGCGGCACGATTTTGGAGAAAGCTGTTTACAGCAACAAAACATTGTTTTCAGAAGGCATTGACCCCAGTCTGGGCGGAGCTTATTTAATTGCTCCCAATGTATCGCTGCAAGGGGTAAACTTAACCGGAGCCGACTTAAACGGGTCAGATTTAAGCGGAGCTAATTTGAGCGCTTCTAACTTAACTTCGGTCAATCTCAAAAATGTAGACCTCAGCAGAGCTAGCTTAAAAAAAGCTTACCTCAAAGGTGCAAACTTGGAGGGAACTGATTTAAGACGAGCCGATTTAAGCGGCGCAATTTTA
Organism: Microcoleus sp. D2_18a_D3; assembly: GCF_036702455.1. NCBI lineage: Bacteria > Bacillati > Cyanobacteriota > Cyanophyceae > Oscillatoriales > Microcoleaceae > Microcoleus > Microcoleus sp. D2_18a_D3. Next base: position 2,876 of record NZ_JAUBTK010000107.1, on the reverse strand, counting down.
CACCAAGTAAACTTGAGTTCTGCTGACCTCCGGGGTGTAGACTTAACAAGGGCTGACCTCAGCGGCGCTAATTTAAGGGATGCCGATTTGAGGGAGACAGATTTCACGGGAGCTACTTTGCTGTTCGCTAACTTGAGCGGGGCAGACTTGAGAGGTGTAGACTTGACAAAAGCTGACCTCAGCGGCGCTAACTTAACCGAAGCTGACCTCCGAAAAGCAGATTTGATGAGAGTAAATTTGGAGGGAGCAGATTTAACTGAGGCCGACTTGAGCGATGCTCATTTATTCCGAGTTAATCTCAGAGGTGCTAACCTGAAAGGTGTTAACCTCAAAGGCGCAAGTTTAAAAGGGGTATTTTTGACCGATGCTTATTTGAGCGAAACGGATTTGGCCGATATAAATCTGAGTCCGAGTTTTTTTGAATTGCCACTAGAATCGGAATGGTAAGCTGTGTTGCATCTAGATTGCCTATGGTATTAGAGAGGGAGAGGGTCCGATGGGGATCGGGGGAGAGGATTTGACGATTTTTGATCGCGGCTCGAAATATACAATTTAAATGCACAACAGCTTAATTAGTTGACTGTTAACAATCGAAAATATAAAATCAAAACTCGCCCAGCGAAAATTGCTCGATTATTAACAATCTAAAATCTAAAATCTAAAATGGATCGACCGTTAGGCTCTGTTATTCAAGGTTCCCTGAGCAAGGGATTAGAAGTGCGACTGCACGCCGACGTTTCGGTGGAAGATATGAGGGTGGGGAAATTTCTAGTAGTGCGGGGGGTGCGATCGCACTTTTTCTGTATGCTCACCGACGTGTCTCTCGGAACTTCTAGCGCCCGCATTTTATCGAATCCTCCCAATCCCGACGACGATTTTCTTCTGGCAGTGCTAGCCGGTAGCAGCACCTACGGTACGATCGAACTGTCGCCGATGTTGATGTTGACTGCTGAGAAAGAAAAACAGCAGGCAATTTTCGACCCGACGAAAAACGGCGGAGTTCGCGAGAATAAGCTGGCGTTAGGAAATTTGGCTTCTTTTGAGTCACAAACCGGCGCGGATATTGAGTTGCTGCCGGTCAAAACTATTCCCAGCCACTTTTCGCAGGTATTTGATGCCAAAGAAACGGATTTTCGGGCAGTTTTTGGCTGGGAAGATGACCCGTACCGCCGCAATTTTGCGATCGGCAAACCGATTGACATGGACGTTGCTGTGTGCTTGGATTTAGACCGATTTGTGGAACGCAGCAACGGCGTTTTTGGGAAGTCGGGAACGGGAAAATCTTTTCTGACGCGCTTGCTATTGTCGGGAATTATTCGTAAGCAAGCTGCTGTCAATCTAATTTTTGATATGCACTCGGAGTACGGGTGGGAAGCTGTTTCGGAAGGAAAACAGTTCAGCACTGTTAAAGGTTTGCGGCAGTTGTTTCCCGATAAAATTCAGATTTATACCCTCGATCCAGAATCGACCAAACGCCGGGGAGTCCGCGACGCTCAAGAGTTGTTTTTAAGTTTCGATCAAATTGAAGTGGAAGACATTGCGCTGGTGCAGCGCGAGCTAAATTTGTCGGAAGCTAGTATCGAAAATGCGATTATTTTGCGAAATGAGTTGGGCAGTGGTTGGATCAACAAGTTGCTGGAAATGACCAACGAAGATATCCAAATGTTTTGCGAAGAAAAGCGGGGAAATAAGTCTTCGATTATGGCTTTGCAGCGAAAGTTAGAGCGACTCAATGATTTGAAATACATTCGGAAACGCTGTCCCAAAAATTATGTAACTGAAGTTTTACAGTGTTTGGATGGTGGAAAAAATGTAGTAATTGAGTTCGGTTCGCACTCGGATTTGCTGTCCTATATGTTGGCGGCAAACGTGATTACTCGTCGCATTCACCAAGCTTACGTGCGGAAAGCAGAGAAGTTTTTGCAGAGTAAAAATCCGTGCGATCGCCCGCAGCCATTGGTGATTACCATTGAAGAAGCTCACCGCTTTCTCGATCCGGCGATCGTGCGATCGACTATTTTCGGGACGATCGCCCGAGAAATGCGAAAATACTTTGTCACCCTGCTGATTGTAGACCAGCGCCCGTCAGGAATCGACGCGGAAGTCATGTCGCAAGTCGGAACACGCATCACAGCCTTGCTAAACGATGATAAAGACATCGAGGCTATTTTTACCGGCGTTTCGGGAGGGCAGAGTTTGCGTTCAGTTTTGGCAAAACTCGACTCCAAACAGCAAGCATTAGTTTTGGGGCACGCCGTACCGATGCCCGTAGTCGTGCAAACTCGCCCCTACGACGAGCAATTCTACAGAGAAATCGGGGATATTGACTGGCAAGAAATGCCCGATGAACAAGTATTTGCCGAGGCAGAAGCTGCTAAAATGGATTTGGGATTTTAGATTGACAACTGCTAGATTCTTTACAGAACTTAGGCAAAGGTTACTGTAAGTTAGTCTTGGCGAACAATTGGCGATCGCTGGGAATGACGGAAATACCTGGTTTTTGCCTCAGTTATAAACGCAAAAGTGCGATCGAACGTCAAAAAAATTAGTCCCCAGCTTTCAGTCAGAAGCTTTTCCCCTTTCACCCCCTCACCAAAAAATTGGGTCTGAAGCCCCGTCCTTTTAGGACGGCTTTCCCTTAACCTTGAGGCTCCTGATTAATTCTCTCTAAGTACATCAGTTTTAGTTCTAGCTACAGCTTTGCAATGTTCTTCAATAATTGCAAATTCAGATTCCTGAATCCGAAAAAATAAACGTTTATTCAGGAATTTATTCGAGTTTTTGCTGTATGATTATATGACTGTAGTTTAGACTAAAAAATGAGCGCAGCTAAAAGTAGCTACCTTTGAATCTTAGGCAAGCTGTTGCTCACAAAC
>NZ_JAUBTK010000106.1:14958-22292 GCF_036702455.1 Microcoleus sp. D2_18a_D3 | reverse complement strand
GTCATTGGATTTCTCACCGGATGGTCCTGGATTTTACAGGCTTTATCTCTATCACATCTTTAAAAAAATGGTATAAGCAAGCTGTATAACAGGCGAGCGGTACTTACGTAATTTTGACTAATATTGCGAGTTTTTTAAACCCCTAAACCTCGCATTCCGCGCCATATTTTCACCAGCAGTCCCGGACGCATTAACCCGGTTTTTTAAGGTAATTAGGTCAGGGAAGCGGTGAAAGTCAAAAAAAAAAACCAAGTTTCATTTCCCGCGCCTGATTCCTAGTAAAAAAACTGTTTTTACGTAAATCATAGTAATTAAAAACATACATTTCCGGCTCTTCCGTCCTAATTATTCGGAAACTCAAAATAGGCTGCTCCTATTGACATGAGAAATTTTTAGGAGTAAAAATAGTAGAAATAAATACGATCGCACTTTAAGCACCATCTTTAAACACAATGACACCCAACAAACTACATTTGCTCGGATGGTTATTCATTGTTGGCTGGCTGAGTGCAGCGGCGGGTTCGGCAAACGCGCAACCCATCGCCCCGGCACCAGACGGCACTAACACTGTTGTTACTCCCAACGGCAACCGCTACGACATTTCCGGGGGGGCCTTCAGCGGAGATGGGGCTAATCTTTTTCACAGTTTTACTCAGTTCGGCCTCAGCGAGGCTCAAACGGCTAACTTTCTGACTAATCCCAATATTCAAAATATTTTGGGAAGGATTACTGGGGGTAATCCTTCTTTAATAAATGGCTTAATTCAAGTTACGGGTGGCAATTCTAATTTATTTTTGATGAATCCTGCCGGCATGATTTTCGGGCCGAATGCCAGTCTGAACGTGCCTGGATCTTTTAATGCTACTACGGCGACAGGGATTGGTTTTGGGAACAATCAGTGGTTTAGTGCGATCGGCAATAACAATTGGGCAACATTAATCGGGGCACCGAACAGTTTTGCGTTTACCAATTTGCCAGGGGGAAGCATAATTAATGCAGGCAATTTGACGGTGACACCAGGTCAAAGTTTAAGTTTGATCGGCGGTACGGTTGTCAATACGGGTCAGGTAACTGCGCCTAGCGGCAATATTCTGATCAGCGCCGTACCGGGTAACAATTTGGTGCGAATTAGTCAAGCTGGAAATTTATTGAGTTTGGATATTCAGCCGACAGCAAATCAAAGTTCGCTGCCGAATAATTGGACGCAGCCAGTGTTATCTTTGCCGGAGTTGCTGACTGGACAAGGTGTGGCAGAGGCGACGGGTTTGACGGTAAATCCTAATGGCGAAGTTGTGTTGACTGGGAATGCTGCTGTGCCGGTAACTGCGGGAACTGCGATCGCATCCGGCAGTCTCAACGTCTCTGGCAACACTGGCGGCACTGTAAATATTTTAGGCGACAAAGTAGGAGTTATTGCAGGCAAGATCGATGCTTCTGGGATTAACGGCGGCGGTAATGTACTGATTGGCGGAGATTATCAGGGTTTGGGGACAGTGCCCAATGCTTTGCGGACTTTTGTTAGCAGCGACTCGACGATTAATGCTGATGCTGTTAGTAATGGGAATGGCGGGCGAGTAATAGTTTGGGCTGATGAAACTACTCGCTTTAATGGCAATATTACGGCCAGAGGCGGCTTATTTTCTGGGAATGGCGGCTTTGTCGAAGTGTCGGGAAAGCAATCGCTGGATTTTCAAGGATTAGTTGATTTGCGATCGACCTTTGGCCTCGCTGGCACCTTATTGTTAGATCCTACTGATATTACTATTAGTACAGATGTGGATACAGGTGGCACTTTATCAGGGGGAGCATTTACGCCCTCGGATGGGACTTCTACAATTAATAATGGGACGCTGCAAACACAGCTAGGTTTTGCAGATGTGACTATTTCCACTGCGTCGGCTTCTCCGAATCAAGGTGATATTACAGTCAGCGCTCCGATTTCGTGGGCTAATAGTAATTCCCTGACTCTGAATGCTAATAATAATATTGATGTTAGGTTGGGGGCCGATATCACAACTCAGGGAGGCAATGTCACTCTGAATGCTGATAGTGATAATTCAAACGGTGGTAATCTCACGATTTCCCGTTTGCAAATTAATACAAACGGGGGCAATTTCCTGGGAATTGGTCGAGGGAATGTTCTCAAGGGAAATGGAATCAATATCGGCGGCACAATTAATGCCGGAGGTGGGGACATTACCCTGGAGGGCCGCGGAGGAAATACGGCATTCAAAAACGGTATTTCACTAGGTGGTAATTTAATAACTACTGGAACGGGAGTTATTACGCTCAATGGCACAGGTGGCAGTGGCGGTTCTAATTCTGGCATTCAGATGAGGAGTGCGATGGTGGAATCACTGGGGACAGGGAATATTACCCTGACGGGTACGGGTGGCAGCGGCACTAATGGCAATCAAGGAATATTTATGATTGGCAGCACAGTTCGATCGCTCAATGGCAATATCAACTTGACTGGCACAAGTAACGGAACTGGAAGCGGCAACAGTGGGATAGCGGTTTCTAGCTCTTCTAACGTGAAGTCGGCGAGCGGAAATATAACTCTGACTGGCACAGGTGCGGGGACAGGAACCAACAACTACGGCGTTTTTATGGATGGTGGTGCTGCACTAGAAGCGACGGCAGGAAATGTTGATTTAACTGGTACGGGGGGGAATTCGGATGCAATTTATATTAACAATAGTGCGATTAACCCGACGGCAAACAGCGGCAACAAAGTCACTTTGACGGGTGATGAAATTACACTGTTCGGGGCGGAAGTCAAGGGTACAGGTACTATTGTGTTGCAGCCTCTGACGCCGAGTTTAAATATTAGTGTTGGCGACAGTGACCCTAAAATTAATACTTTGGATCTCAGCAATGCTGAACTCAATGCTCCTATCTTAAAGGGGTTTTCGCAAATAGCGATCGGACGGGCGGATGGGACGGGGACGATTACGATTGCCCCGGATGGTGTTACGTTCAACTACCCGATTATACTTAAATCTCCAACGGGTACGGGTTCGATCGCAGTTAACGGGCCAATTACAGCCAATGGTGATATTACATTTAACGGAGCTACTTCTCTAAGCGCAGACGTTACTACAAGCGGTAAAAACATCACTTTTAATGATTCTGTTACCCTCATAAAGAATGTCTTGGTTGACACGGGTAAAGCAGGTGCAGGCGACATTATTTTCCAAAAAACCGTCAAGGGCACAAATCCTAACACTCAAGATTTGACTCTAACAGCAGGTACTGGCAATATTACATTTGGTGGAGATGTCGGCAGCAGCATTACTCCTCTAGGCAAGCTCACAATTAATAGTGCTGGCAACGTCCAAACAAAGGCAATTACAGCCGCTGATATTACTCAACAAGTTGCTGCTACAGGTGCAGTCACTATCTCAGGTGATTTGACCGCCACTAATGGTGACATAAGTTTTAAAAATCCTGTTACTCTCAATAATGATGTTTCTTTCACCGCTAATAAACCTGGTACAACAGGTCTGGAAACCGGCAGGATTACTTTAAATAATGGATTTGTAGCAGGTAGCAACAGCCTCACCATTACCTCAGATCAAATTGATATAACCGGCCTTTCCTCGGGTACGGGCGATCTGGTACTTCAACCCTATAGGTTTGACTTAAAGATCGCACTTGGGGCCACAACAGATCGACCTGACTCCTTGGATATGACTGGGCTATTCAAAAGCCTGGACAATGGCTTTAAATCGATCGCGATTGGGCGGACAGACAGCAGTGGCGCAATTACCATCGAGTCACCTCTGACATTCCAAGATCCCGTGACAATTCGCTCTCCACAAGGCGCTGGATCGATCGCAATTTTGCCTCCTGGGACTCTCACTGGACTTGATAACGCTTCAATTGCACTGACAGCGAATCAAAACATCACCGCCGGCAATATAACTACGTCGGGTTCGGGAGATATCACCCTCACTAGCAACATCGGTACGATCGCACTCAATGGGCCGATTACCACAAGCGATCAAAACATCACTTTCAACGGGCCTGTTACGCTTCAAAATAATGTTTTGGTTGACACAGGTGCACTCGGTGCCGGCAATATTCTTTTCAGCAGCACCCTCAACGGTACAACTCCTTATAATCAAAATCTCACTCTCACATCAGGCACTGGCAATATTACCGTTAAGGGAGATGTCGGCAATCCTGCGATCGGCAATCTCCAGATAAATAGTGCTAGCGACGTACAAACAGCGGCAATTACAGCTAATAGTATTACTCAGAGTGCAGGTACGGGTACAACTGCATTCAAGGGCGCAGTGACAACCTATGCTGCGGGCGGCCTTAACTTGACAGGGACAAATTTTGCGATCGACAATCCAGTCACAACGCTAAATAATGGAACTTTTAAAGTCAACAATAGTGGCGACTTGAATATTGCTACTGTGGCAAATTTACTGCTGGATGGAGAATTTACTCAAAGCGGTACAGGCAAGGTTAATATAGCATCCAATATTACCACTACTAACGATAATATTAGTTTCAACAGTCCCGTTACTCTGACAAATAACGATGTTTCTTTCAACACAGGTGCAGGTGCTGGCGATATTATTTTTAACAATACAGTTGAGAGCTCCACTGCTAACAGTCCAAATCTCACTTTAACAGCGGGTACGGGTAATATTACATTCACAACAGGTGCGATCGGCAACAGCACCATTCCCTTCGGTGCGATAACTGCCCAAAGTAGTGGCACGACTAGCTTCGCGAGCACTGTCAATGCCCAAAGTTTAACAACTGACGCAGAGGGCACAACTAAACTTAATGGCAATGTCACTACAATCGGCAGCCAAACCTACGGAGATGCAGTTACAATTGCCAATAATCCGATTATTTCAGGTGACAGCATTACTTTCAATAATACTGTTGATGGTACCAGCGATTTAACTGTGAAAGCGGCTAGCGGTAATATTACCTTCAAAAGTGCGATCGGCGAAACAACTCCTCTGACAAATTTAACTGCCAACAGCAAGATATCTTTAGGCGGCAATGTCACTACAAGTGGTAGTCAAACTTATGGAGATGCAGTTACAATTGCCAACAATCCGATTCTTTCAGGTGACAGCATTACTTTCAATAATACTGTTGACGCCAATAACATTGGCAGCGACTTGACTGTCAATGGGGGTACGGGTAATATTACATTCAATGGTGCAGTTGGCAATACCAAGGCATTAGGAAATATTAATGCTAACTCTACAGGAATAACCGCATTTAATCAAACAGTCGATGGCGTGAGTTTGACTACAGATGTTGGCGGCACAACTCAACTCAATGGCAACGTGACTAGAACTGGCAGTCAAACTTATGGAGATGCTGTCACTGTTGCCAAAAACTCGATTCTGTCAGGCCGCGACATTACTTTCAACAAGACAGTTGACGTAGCTGGCAATCTGGGTATTGCCGCTGATAATGTCAACCTAAAAGGAACTGTAACAACCACCAATGACGGCACGCTTACAATCACCAATAAGGTAAATCTCAATATTGAGAATAACCTGAATTTAGACGGTGCATTTATTCAAAAAGGCGGGGGAACTGTTGCGGTTAGCGGAAATATCGCCACAACTAATGATAACATTAGTTTTAGCGACCCGGTGACATTAAAAGCTCCTGTTAATTTTACACTCGGAGATGCAACTATTGCTTTCGGTTCGAGTTTATCGGCAGGTAGTAACCCGCTGACTTTAACGGCAGGTGAAATTGATTTTTCTGGGAATGTTTCTGGTACTGGCGCGTTAACGCTGCAACCCGCCACAGCCGGACAAAATATTGCTGTTGGCGGAACTGATAACAATACTAGCGCTTTAGATTTGACTGCATCGGAACTTAATTTGATTCAAAATGGATTTAGCTCGATCGCGATCGGGCGCTCGGATAGCACTGCAAATGTTAGTATTTCCTCTAATCTTACATTTTTAGATCCAGTAAATATTCAAACGGGAACTGGTACGCTCGCACTTGATGGCACTCTTACCGGCAATGACAACAGCAGCATTGCTCTCAAGGCTTCCACAATTAATTTGAATTATGGCATCAATACCAATAAAAATCCGATCGCACTCAACGGCACTGTCACACTCGGCAACGATATTAATCTCAGTACCAGCGGCGGAGATATTAAGATAACGGGTGCGATAGACGGCAATCATTTGTTGAACTTAGATGCGGCTACAGGCAATGTACTGGTGCAAGGAAATATCGGAGGAACAGCACCACTTTCTGTTTTGAATGTTACGGCAACGCAGGCGGAATTCACTAACGGTAATATTGCGAGCAATTCGGGTTTTAATATTGCTGCTGCAAGCACTAAGTTGGGTGGCAATGTTACTACTAATCAGGGCAATATCAATATTAACGGTGTTCTCGGCTTGACGAAAGATGCGATATTGAGTACGGCCGGGGGGAATATTGCCTTTGGAGGTGCGATCGACAGTATTGATGCGGCCCGCAGCCTAAATCTGGATGCAGGTAGCGGCAGCATCACTTTCAACGGTGCGGTGGGGGCCACCAGCAAGTTAGGAAATCTTGCGATCGAAAATGCTGGCAATGTGACAGGAAACTCGACAATTAACGCGCAACAATTGACAGCAATAAACACGGAAAAAGTCAACTTATCGGGAGATGTCACCGCCGCCAAAGTCGATATTACTGCCAAGGGCGATCTAAGTGTTAAAAATATTACTACTAATGGCGGAGAAATTCTATTTACAAGCGGTAACAATTTCACCGCAGGCAATTTGAATACATCGGCAAACAGTGGCGGCAACATAACTGTTAAGGCGATAACTTCAATTACCACCGGACAAATTAACTCTAGCGCTATAGTCGGAAATGCCGGCAATGTGTTCTTAGACCCGATCGGCGATATTCAAGTAGAGTTTATCAATGCCCAAGGCGGTACAGGCGGCACCGGCGGCGATGTCACAGCAATAACAGGCAATTTTTTCCGGGCTACGGGTACTTTTTCAACCCCACTGTCGCCGACGGGATTTGCTAGCATTTCTACTGCTGGCGGTGCAGGTGGTGGCAAAATTACAATTGTGCACGCTGGGGGAGATGGAGGGACGCCGATTCAACCGTTTGTGGTGGGGAATGCTGCTAGCAACGGTACGGCGGGTGCAATTACAACGGGACAATCTACCATTACATCGCAGTCGTTTCCGCGTTCTAGTAGTGTTGGTAATATTGTGTTTTCTACTGACGACGCGATCGACCCGCCGCCAACGCCAACTCCAACTCCGGTAGTAACTCCGACTCCCACTCCGAGTGAAACTCCAACTCCGGTAGTA
>NZ_JAUBTK010000106.1:0-14858 GCF_036702455.1 Microcoleus sp. D2_18a_D3 | reverse complement strand
ACTCCAACTCCCACTCCAGTTGTCACTCCAACTCCGGTAGTAACTCCAACTCCCACTCCAGTTGTCACTCCAACTCCGGTAGTAACTCCAACTCCCACTCCAGTTGTCACTCCAACTCCCACTCCAAGTGTCACTCCAACTCCGCTAGTAACTCCAACTCCCACTCCAAGTGTCACTCCAACTCCGCTAGTAACTCCAACTCCCACTCCAAGTGTCACTCCAACTCCGCTAGTAACTCCAACTCCGACTCCGCTAGTAACTCCAACTCCGACTCCAAGTGTCACTCCAACTCCGCTAGTAACTCCAACTCCCACTCCAAGTGTCACTCCCACTCCGCTAGTAACTCCAACTCCCACTCCAAGTGTCACTCCCACTCCGCTAGTAACTCCAACTCCCACTCCAAGTGTCACTCCCACTCCGAGTGTCACTCCCACTCCGACTCCAAGTGTCACTCCCACTCCGACTCCGAGTGTCATTCCCACTCCGCTGGTAACTCCGATTCCGACTCCGAGTGTCACTCCCACTCCGAGCGCCAGGGAGCCAATAGAGTTAGTATCAGAATTAACTCCGATCGATCCTACGGAAATACAAGTGCCCGCACCTGTGACAGCACCAACATCGCCCACAGCCGCCGATACACCCACACCGCAAGGAGAATCTTCAACCCCTGATTCAGAAGACTTTAAACGCCCCGAAATTCGATCGCTAGACAATCTCGGTGTTGCTGCTGCCGATCATCGAGTTTTAACCATCGATCAAAGTATCATCAGTCAATTACCCGCTGGCATCGTAGCCTCTTCACTCGCATCCCAACAAGCACCAACAGTTAACCCTACTTCTAATTTAGTTCTGGGATATGTTCCGTCTCCCGATCGACTTTTTGAAGGTAACGACATACAGAAAACAGTCTGGGGAATCGAAGAAATGAGGAATCAAGAATTTGCAGAATACCTGGGGGTAGAAGCCAACCTCCTAGAGGAAAAAACCTTGATTTCGACATCCCAACAAACTTTACAAAATATCGAACAGCAAACCGGCAAGCGGTCTGGTATTATCTACATGGTCTCGCGAGAAGATCGACTAGAAATAATTTTAGTTCCTCCTGCCGGGTGGCCGATTCACTACAGCGTCCCCGAAGCCAACAGAGCAGCTCTTTTCCCCACTGTCCAGGAGTTGCGCGCTGAAATCACCAATCCCGCGAAACGCGATACTACGACTTATCTAGCCTCCGCCCAGCAACTATATAAATGGGCGATCGCACCCCTAGAAAAAGACTTACAAAACTTAGGAATTCAAACTTTATTACTGTCAGTCGATCCCGGATTGCGAAGCCTGCCCTTTGCCGCTTTACACGACGGTAAAGGCTTCTTGATGGAAAAATACAGTTTCAGCCTAATTCCGAGTTTTAGTTCGACTAATACCGATTATAAAGCTGTTAGAGACGCCACCGTGCTAGCAATGGGAAGGTCGGAATTTGTTGACCAACAGCCATTGCCCAATGTGCCGATCGAATTGCAGGCGATTTCGGCTCAGTGGCAGAGCCCATCTTTCCTCAATTCTACTTTCACTTTAGATAATCTCACGTCGGAACACGCCAAGGGAGGATTTCGGATCGTTCACCTAGCAACTCACGCTGAATTCAAACCGGGAAAAGCGAGCAATTCCTACATTCAAATGTGGAATTCCAAATTGCAGCTCGATCGCATGGAGAGTTTGAATTGGCGCAATCCGCAGGTAGACTTGTTAGTATTGAGTGCTTGTAGAACTGCTGTGGGCGATCGGGAAGCAGAGTTAGGTTTTGGAGGTTTAGCAGTAAAATCCGGCGCAAAATCTGCTTTAGGGAGTTTGTGGTATGTTGACGATGGAGGCACTTTGGGGCTGATGAGTGAATTTTACCACCAGTTGCGAGGAACCACAACTAAGGCAGAAGCTTTGCAACTGGCTCAACAAGCAATAATGTCTGGTAAAGTTCGGCTGGAAAACGGACAGCTAGTAACAACCGGCGGCCAGTTAAATTTACCTGCTAATTTACAACAAACAAGCCAAAATTTTTCTCATCCTTACTACTGGAGTAGTTTCACAATGATCGGAAGCCCTTGGTAAGCTGCCATATTTTATACCAAATCCGGTTGAAATATCCCGTTTATATTATCTCCGGTCGATTCCCTCCGCTTCGCTTAACCCGAAATCAGGTAGGGGCGGGTAAACCTGCCAATATCTGCCAATAATTGACAATCTCAAAAACCCGCCCGGCCGGGATATTATGGTCAATCGCTCGGACATGATATTATTCTTTAGTCCGCGCCGTCGGGCTTTAGTTGTGTAGTAGCGGTTTCAACCGCCGAACTCGCGAGGGAGAAGTTTTATTTCTGCTTCATCACCACCAAAGTAATATCATCAAAAACCTTCTGAGTGCCAATATACTGCCGCACATCATCAATCACAGCTTCCCGAATTTCTTGGGCACAGCGGTGACGATTTTCTACCACCACTTGCCACAACCTCTTTAATCCGTACTGCGCTTTATTAATATCGAAAGCTTCAGGAATTCCATCAGTATAAAGCACCACCACATCCCCAGGATTTAACTGCACTTCTGAAGAAGCAATAAACTCGCCAATCTCTTCTACTAAGCCAATGGGAAAGCCTAAATCCATCGTGTCTATGCGCTCCAATTTTCCATCAGCGCGCACCACAATCATTTCCTCATGTTGTCCGCTTAATTTCAGGACACCTCCGGCATAGTCTAAGATAGCTAGAGACATATTTCTAGAGGAGTCCATGCGCTGGAGATTGTCATAAAGAGTCTGGTTGAGGACATCCAAAAACTTCACTGGATCTGTTTCGTTCATTTTCTGAAGCGTCCTGACAGCCGTTTGTGCCATAATCATCAACACGCCGCTTTCTAAACCGTGTCCCGTAACATCGCCAATGCTAATCTTGACTTGACCATCCTGTTGCAATACGTCATAGTAATCGCCGCCAACTTCGTCCGCAGGTTCCATAAAACCAGCTATTTCTAAGCCTTCAATTGCCTCTAATTCTGACGGTTTTGGCAACACCATTTGTTGCAGTTGTTTCACAATGTCGAGTTCTGCACTCATGCGAACATTGTCTGCTTTTAATTTATGATTGAGAGTGCTAATTTCTTGATTCGCTTCAGCTAGTTGAGCCGTGCGTTCTTGAACTTTATCTTCTAAGTTTTGATAGAGGCGAGCATTTTCGATCGAAATAGCTGCTTGGGAGGATAAGATTTTTAAGACTTCCAATCTATCAGGGGTAAACGCCCCGGTAGTCAGATTATTTTCCAGATAGAGAATGCCGATCAGTTTACCTTGATTAATAATAGGAGCGCATAAGACTGACTTAGGCTGATTTTTTATAATATAGGGTTCGCTAGTAAAAACTCCTTCGTTAGTAGCATCCAATAAAACCACATCTTCCTGAGTCCTCGCCACATATTGAATTAAACCGACGGGCAGATTTTCGCTAGTTTCAATCTTGATTGACTGCAAAACTTTTACTTGTTCTGAATCTACATATCCTTCAGCTTCAATCAGCAATTGCCCTTGAGATTCTAAAATTAGGAAGCCAACTTGCGCCCCGGCATTTTCGATGGATATTTTCATCAATTTCGGTAGTAGTTGCTCTAGCATAACTTCACTGCCAATCGCTTGGGAGGCTTTGATGACTGTCGCGAAATCTAAAGCGATGTCCGAGCTTGTGGTAGTTTGTATTTGGGTTAAAGTCGTAGGCGCTTCTGTAAAGCGAGTGGCTGCCGAAGATTTAGTTCGTAACTGCGGATATCTTGATTCCAAATCCTCAACTTTTGCCCAAGCTTGCCAGCGAGTATAGCTATAGTATGCCTCTTGTAAATAAGTTTGGGCAATTTGGTCCATACCACTTGTTAGATAAAATTCAGCCACCAACTCATAAGCCAGGGCTTCATCTTGAATATATCCGTTGTCTCTAGCACCTTTAATCGCTCGATCGTAAAGTTCTGCGGCTTGCCAATTCAGACCTAATACTCTCGCTTTTTCAGCCTCCACTAGGTCGTATTTGTGCTGAAAATTCGCTGGGGCAAAATTAGCCCATTGCTTCATTTGTTCCTGGTTTAATTCTACTTGCTGTAAGCTGGCAGACCGATCTGGATAATACTGAGCGAGCAAGGCAAGAGAATAGTAAAAGTTATGAATAGCCACATACATAAATCCCATAACAGAATCTATATATTCTGCTGCTACAAGCGCATTACTCACTGCCTCAATATAGTTTTTCAACCAGTAACAAATATGTAGTTTAGCAATGTAAACAATACAAATTAAAGTGCGATTATTTGCTGCTAATAAACGGGGAACTATCTCATCCTCATTAAAACTTGCACCCACCAAACGAGATTGAATGATCTCTCTCCCCAAAAGATTCAAATTAACTTGTCGCCATATATTAGTTTGGTAGATAGAATATTCCTGTTTTAGCTTTAGCAATAGATTGGAGTATTGCTGCATTTTAGACTCGACAACTTCGAGGCGCTCTCCCGTCAAAAACAAATTAACGCAATAATCCTTAATACAATAACAGGCATATTCATTATCTCCTGTATCAAGTCCACTTTGAATTCCCTCTAGGAGAAGGGGAATACTATTTCTGGCTGGTTCTTTCCAGTGTCTGACTAGAGCGCAAAATAAGTTATAAACTTTGGCTTTTAGTTCTTTGGCATGATATTTATCTACTAATTTCATGGCTAATTGTCCGGCGTGATATCCAGTTTCTATCTTGCCTTGTGCCGAACAGATAGCAGCATACCAAACATAGGCATAAGCAGCCAAAGCTGAATAACCTTTTTGAATTGTTAGCTTAACCATTGTCAAGACAATTGACAGTAAAGTTTCTGGTTTAGCAAAATAAGCTGATGGACAGATAGCCATCAAAATTCGCATGACGGCTAACTTATCTGCATCCGTCATTTCTGAAAAGTTTTCTAATTCTGTTAATGTTGGTAATTCAATCTCAATATCTTCGCCAGTTGCCAGATAAATTCCTAATAATTCCACTGCATCTAAACCAGTTTCTAGTGCCTTAATAGGCTGATTTTGAGCAGTATCATTTTGAATGATTAGTTCGTAAGCCTTCACTTTGTCTAGCTGATTTTTGGCTTTTTCTAAAATGACTTCAGCTAATGTTTCCGAAGGAGCAAAGAGAGTGTTTAAATATTGTACTTCTACAGCTTCTTCATAAAGTGTGAGAGTTAGTTCGTATACGGAAATCCAACTTTCTTCTGCTAAGAGTTTCAACCCTATATCCAAATATTGAACTGCTGCACTGTAAGCTGTTGCTGTCTTTGCTTTACGACCAGCAAGCAAATTTAATTTGGCAATTTCATCTCGTTCTTGTTGTTGGGTAATAAGTTCCAAACCTATATTGAAATGATCGACGATCGTAAAGATTTTTTCGGATAATATTTCCGGCGAAAGATTTTGTCGAAGTAGACGGCCTATTTGTAAGTGAATAGCTTTTTTATCGGATTCTTTGATTAAGCTATAAGCTGCTTGTTGGATGCGATCGTGTCCAAACTTATAATTTTGAATTAATAATCGTTCGTCTAATTCGGATAAAGTAATAATTAACTCCGCTCTAATTGCTGGCTTAATGTCTGAGAAAACTTCTTCTAGCGATCGAGCGCAAATAATTGATAGAGTATGTAAGTCAAATTCTGAGCCAACACAAGCTGCCAAGCGCAACACCTGCTGAGTCGCTTCCGGCAATTTCTTGAGTTTACCAAGCATTAACTCGACCACATGATCTGTGATACCTATCGCTTCAATTTGAGGAATATCCCATTGCCAGGTGCGGGCATTAAAGTCGAAATTCAGCAGTCTTTCTGCATATAATGTTTTCAGGAATTCATGAACAAAAAAAGGATTACCCTCGGTTTTTTTTAGGATTAATTCTGCGAAAGGTTGTAAGTCTGATCGAGCGCTATGTAGTGTATCGGCAAGGAGTTGGTTGATATTTTCTAGTGCTAAAGGTGCTAGAGTAATTTTATTGACTGTTAACTCTTCTGAACGGATATCTTCCAGAGTCATCATTAGTGGGTGTTCGATTGTGACTTCGTTATCTCGATACGCCCCGATAATCAATAAATATTGAGTATCTGCATCCGTCATCATCAGTTGAATTAATTTTAGAGTGGCAGAATCGGCCCACTGCAAATCGTCCAGAAAGATGACCAAAGGATGCTCAACAGAACAAAACACCCGTATGAAGTTACCAAAAACGAAATTAAAGCGATTTTGTGATTCGATTGCTCCTAACTCTGCTAAAACAGGCTGTTTGCCAACAATTAATTCCACTTCTGGAATCAAATCAATAATTACTTGACCGTTATCGCCCAAAGCCTCTAAAAGTTTTTCTCGCCATCGATTAAGCTGTATTTCACTTTCTGTTAACAGTTGCCGCACTAATCCCTTAAAAGCGCTAACTACAGCGGAGTAAGGAATACTTTTTTGAAATTGGTCAAATTTGCCGGCAGTGAAATAGCCGCGCAGTCGGGTATTTGGTTTGTGAATTTCGGCTATTAGAGATGATTTGCCAATACCAGAATAACCCGCCACCAACATCATTTCTATTTGGGATTGGGCATTGTCCGCTACTCGCTCAAATGCTGTTAGTAGTGCTTCTACTTCGGCTTCGCGTCCGTAGAGCTTTTGGGGAATTTGAAACTGGTCGGAAATGTCTTGAGTCCCTAAAGAGAAATCAGATATATTTCCTGTGGTTTGTAACTGATGCAAACATTCTGCTAAATCATTTTTGATTCCGAAACCACTTTGGTATCGCTCCTCAGCGGTTTTTGCCATCAGTTTCATTACAATATCTGACAGGGCCTGGGGAATTTCTGGATTAATTTGATGAGGAGAAATTGGCACTTTAGCAATATGACAATGCACTAACTCCAGGGCATCATTTGTTTCAAAAGGGAGTTGGCCTGTCAGTAACTCATAGAAAGTGACACCGAGAGAGTAAAAGTCGGTGCGGTAATCTAGGGAACGATTCATTCTTCCTGTTTGTTCAGGTGAAATATAAGCTAAAGTACCTTCTAAGACGTTAGGATTTTTGACGGTAGGATTTTCGCGGGTGAATTTAGTAGAAATACCAAAGTCTATAATTTTGAGTTGCCCGATTTCTGGGTTGAAAACAATATTGCTAGGGTTAATATCTTTGTGAACAATATTCGCAGCGTGAATACTGCTTAGAATTTCAGCCGTTTTAATAGCAATGCTCAGAAATTCCTGTAGGGGCCATACTCCCCTGCCTGATTCCCTACGCTCATCCATCAACTGTTTTAAAGATGACGCGCCAAAATCCTCAAGGATGATACACAGGGTTCTCTGATAGGGCTTTAATTCGTAAGCTTTAATTACTCCATCTAGATTCAGATTTCGAGTAATTTCATATTCCTGCTTATAGCGAACCAGTTCCGAGGGAGTAGGATAGTCTTCTTTGAGGAATTTAAGGATGACGGCTTGGTTGTCCTGTTGCCGGATGCCTCGATAGATAGTGGAGTTGGTACTTTCGTAGATTTGAGTGAGAATTTGGTAGCCATTAATCTCGATCATTTTCAGGTTTCAATGATAGAAGAAAATGTTATTAAAGATAGTCAGCAATCATTAGGGTCGAGCGGACTGATCCATTATAGTAGCTGAGGATGCTTTGATACCCATGCTAAAGGTGAAATCTTCACATTAATATACTGTCGCACATCCTCTATCACAGATTACCTCATGGCAATAGCAGGTAACTTTCATTACCTGCTAATTTACAACAAGAAAAACAATAGTTTTCCGATATTTATTGCTGGAGTATTTTCACGGTGAGATTTTTTTAAAGTCCCCTATTTTAATTAGCAAATCTGTTCGTTCAACAATCATCTCTAACCCGCCAATGCTCTATCTAGGGTTGATTGCTCTCGGATTTGGTGCCGCAGTTCCGTAATTGACTCGACAGCCGATATTGAACAAACTCGAACTGCACTCAAGAGGGACAATCTGCTGATCGAGGAGGGCGCTGCAACTGACATACTCGTCATTATTAGTATCTCTTACCATACATTCGATCGGGTTAGCTCCCGATCGCGCCGCCCAACTCTTCATACCTACGACTGCAATCATATGCTGCCAGTAGAAAGCAAATAGCGACACTGCAAACAGTACAGCAACTGCTAATCCTGCTTTCAACTTCCAACTATTTAGGACGTTTCCCAAACTATTTTTCACGTTTTCCACCCCAGAAATTGAGCTTTCGGTAGTTATTTCTGGAGTTGTCAAGTTTGTTTGTGTTTGTTCTGCTGGAATTTCCGACATAATGTATCTCCTGTGATTGCTGGGACTTGGCTAATCTGGCAGTTGCGATCGCTATTGCAAACTTTATCAAATTTTAGCAAAACTAGCCTGTACCGACAACCGATTGGCGCAGCACCGCCGGGGAAGTATGTATATCCACCAAGGGGGGTCGCGATTTCTATGCCTTTTGAGGTATTGCCCAATTCGCGTTAGCAGAGGCCTCGAAGAGGAGCGGCTATTTTGCACCTAGGGCAATAGAATTGTTGGCGATGTTCTTGGAAAACGGCTCAAGTGAATCAGCTTTTTTGCGAACCGCAGAGAGCGCAGAGGGCGCAGAGGAAGAGAAAAGAGAGATATATAGCCTTTCGATCTCTCATATGAGGTACTCCTGGGCATAGGGCATAGGGCATAGGGCGTAGGGCATAGGGCATAGGGGGTAGGGCGTAGGGCATACCTCACTTTTTTGAGAACCGCTATATTGACTGTCACCAATCATTTATGGTTTCGATAACAGTTCTAATAACTCTGATTCCGAAAGTAGTTCGATTCCCAAAGATTGAGCCTTTTCCAACTTAGAACCCGCATCTTCTCCCACAACCACATAATCAGTTTTAGCACTCACCGAACTTGTGACTTTACCTCCTGCTTTTTGAATCAAATCTTTAGCTTCATCTCGTTTCAAAGTGGGCAAAGTTCCGGTAAGCACAAAGCTTTTGCCTGCAAGTTGTAAATTTGTGCTGGCTAAAGTGGGATTTTTTACTTCTGACTGCAATTGCAAGCCCGCAGTTTTCAACCGTGCAATTAAACTTTGATTAGCCGGAACTCGAAACCACTGATAAACAGCTTGAGCAATTTCCGGCCCGATGCCGTAAACCCCCTCAATCGATGCCGCCGATACCCCTGCTAACTCTTCCACATTTGCAAACCTTTCTGTCAGCAATTGAGCATTCACGCTGCCGACGTGGCGGATGCCCAAGCCGTAAAGTACGCGCGAATAAGGTTGATTTTTCGATTGGCCGATCGCACTTACCAACTTTTCTGCTAACTTCTTACCCATGCGTTCCAAACTCATCAATCTTTCCGCTGTCAAATCGTACAAATCCGCCGCAGAATGCACCAGATTGCTATCAACCATTTGCTGCACCAACTTTTCGCCAACACCGTTAATATCCAGAGCATCCCGGCTGCAAAAATGAATCAGCGAACCCCTCAAAATTGCCGGACAAGATGTATTGATGCAGCGAGTAACGGCCTCCCCCTTTTCCCGAACCACAGGCTGTTCGCATTCGGGACAGCAACTAGGCATTTGGAAAAGTTGAGCATTTTGGGGGCGAAGTTCCGGCAAAACTCGCACAACTTCTGGTATAATTTCTCCAGCTTTTCTGACAATTACAGTATCGCCAATGTGGAGGTTCAGATCGGAAAGTCGATCGCTATTATGGAGAGAAGCCCGCGAAACCGTCGTCCCCGCCAACTGCACCGGTTTGAGTTCCGCTACAGGAGTTAGAGCCCCGGTTCTGCCTACTTGTACGGTGACAGCTTCTACTATTGTAGGGACTTCCGCCGCGGGATACTTCAGGGCGATCGCCCAACGCGGAAACCTCTGAGTAAAACCCAATTGTTTTTGCAGCAAAACCGAATTAATCTTAACAACAACCCCATCCGTCATGTAAGGCAAATTCCGCCGCTCAGTATCCCAATATTCGTAATACTCCCGAACCTCATCCAAAGAATAGCAAATTTTGCGATTGGGATTCACCTTAAACCCCATTCGTCGCAACAATTCCAACGAATCCCACTGCGTGTTACCCTCGTTACCTTGATCTAAATGCAGAGTATAAGCAAAGAAATCCAACCTGCGCTTATCCACAATTTTAGAATCCAACTGCCGCAGCGTACCCGCCGCAGCATTGCGAGGATTAGCAAACAATTGTTCCGCCGCTTTTTCCCGTTCCCGATTAATTTCCTCAAACACAGCTAAAGACAAAAAAGCTTCTCCCCGCACTTCCACAACAGGCGGCGGATTATCTAAATTGAGCTTTAAAGGAATGGATCGAATAGTTTTGACATTTTGAGTAATTTCCTCTCCCGTAATGCCGTCTCCCCGCGTCGCACCGCGAACTAAAACCCCATTTTCATAGGTTAACGCTAAAGCAGAACCGTCAATTTTCAATTCGCAAACATAGGAAACCCCCCCCAACCCCCCCTTGCTAAGGGGGGGAGTAATTTCCCTATTTTCCTTATTGCTAATGGAAGATGTTATTCCCTCTTGTCCCCCCCCTTGATCAGGGGGGGTTAGGGGAGGTGCATTTCCTTCTTGTCCCCCCCCTTGATAAGGGGGGGCTAGGGGGGGTGCATTTCCTTCTTGAACGGGGGTTAGGGAGGGTGCATTTCCCTCTTGTCCCCCCCCTTGATAAGGGGGGGTTAGGGGGGGTGAATTTCCTTCTTGACCGGGGGTTAGGGAAGGTGCTACCCTTTGCCAGCGTTCCTGCCATTTAGCAAATTCCTCAAAATTAAAAGCATTTTCCAAACTGTAGAGAGGAATATTGTGTTTGACGCTAAAAAATTGAGTAGCAGGCTGTTCTCCCACGCGCTGAGTCGGACTTTCCGCAATAATTAATTCAGGATAATCTGATTCTAATTCTTGCAACTGGCGATAAAGTCGATCGTACACCTCATCTGGCATAATCGGCGCATCGAGAACATAATAAGCATAGCTAGCTTCCTGTAGCTGGTGCCTCAACTGTTGAATTTGCTGCTGAATCTCTACTGCCATATCGATTTAAGGTTTTCGATTTTTGATGTTAGATTTTTGATGATAACTCTCCATTTTAGCTCAAAAAAAAGGATCGAGCAACCTCTATGCTGCCAGACCTATTTTAGATTTGAGATGAGCAATGTCAATTTGATCTAAAAACCAAGATCCTGCAACTAGAAAATCAAAACTTATCCTAATTGTCACCCTGCCCAAAAACGGATACTTACTTTCCGACAAGAGTTGCCAGTCGGCCAAAATTTTCGACTCTTGTTCAACCTCCCAGATTCATCTGGAGGAAATTTCCAATCCTTCGACTGATTGAACGCCGAACGTTGCACCAAACCTGTCACGCCGAATTCTCAATTTTAAAATCCATTGACTCGCCTTTATAGCTGCCAATTTATGGGCGTAAATTCTCACAAATTCAAGTCGGGAAACTCTGTAAATTTCTTATTTTCCCCCGACATGGAAGGTTGAAGATTATCACCATCTTTTTCGCCGTTCAAGGTGCTATTGGGGCGGGATTTGGTGAAGTCTTGAGCGTTTGGCTTGGTGAAAGCGAGCGGTTCAGCGTGTTCTACCTGAAATACATTGGCGTAGAGGTTGGCAATAATTTGTTTGCCTCCCTGGGTCAATTCCAAGTAGTTCAAAGCTGCAGGAATGTAGGGAAAAACTCCATTCCAATAAAACTTGGCGTAATTTTGCCGCAAATCTCCCGGAGACTTGTAGCCCAAGATTTTATTAGTGCCGACTTCCTCAAATTCGTAGAAGAGAGCACTTATTTTTCGCAGGTAATTTGGATCGCTCAACTGACCGATCAAATCGGCGGCCCTAGCGAGTCCAGAATAATTATTGCGGTCTTGATGAGTTTCGCTAGCAGGAACTGGGAAGCGCGTCAATTCAATATTGCGCTTGATTTGTTCGGCATCAATTAATGTGTGGCCGCCGAAACGTTCGTCAATTACGAGTTTTCCTCGATCGACATGATAAGGAGTTAAACTGGCAGAAGTTGCGCCGATCGGCACAGAAACCATGCCCCCGTCAATACCCGTAGCGTAGAGTCCCACAGATTCTTGGTCTTGGCGGCAAACACCTTTGACGTAGCCGATATCGTGACACAGCAGCGAGATCAGGTAGTGCAGCCAATCTTCCGGCGACACTCCCCCTTCGCGAATATGCTTGCCGCGGAGAATCTCTTGTCCCACCAAAGCCACGAGCATTGTGTGTTCCACATTGTGGTATAGAGCATCGCAGTTAGCGATATTTTCCAGAGCCATAGTCCCTGCCCAGGCGATAATTTCCGGGTAGTCAGGCTTGTACTTGCCGTAGGTGCGACGGTAGCCGGCCTGCAACTCTTGCACAAAAGCGTCAATCAGGATAGCAGTTGCATTGAACATCATAAATTCTCTCACTCAGGCTGTAGTTACAAACTTGATCGAAAATATCTTGCATAGCTGAAAAAATAATCAATGGGCATTCCAGTAGGTTTGACCCCTCGGCGTTGAATTTTAAATTTCAGCTAGTCTTGTCAGGTCAGAAAATTGCTTTTTTGGCTATGCTTCCCAAGATAACCTAATTTCTGAAGTATCCGAAGCAAGAGATCGATTTTTGATCATTAAATTTTGACGAAACAATTTACCTCATTTCACCGACTAATTATTAGAAGTCCTAGGTGTGAAAGTTATGAACTGTCTGTTTTCGAGCCTCTCCACTGCTGCCCTTCGCTCTCGGCGGTCGATCGCCCCAAAATACCTAGGATTGTTTGCATTCACGGCTGTTTGCACCGCTGCACCGGCAATGGGGGCCGAGCGAATTTACGTAACTTACGGGCCACTAGAAGAATCAGTTCCCATCGAATCCCTGGCACTGTTCGCCAAAGAAGGCAAAATAGACTCAAACTTGGACGGCTTCGCTCAGTATGCCAAAGAATCTCAGCTAGCTGAGATTCGCAGCGCCCTGCAAGCGAAAGCTGAAATCAGCCACGTGACGATCGCCCAATTCCTTTACACGCCTCAAGGAGAAGTGCTGCTGAGACGCTTGGGCCGAGTAATTCAAACCAAAGCTCGGCAGCCTGGATTTTATGCCATCCGAGCCGCCCTGATTTTAGCAGCCTCAGATCCCGAAGGCCTGACAATTCTCAACGTGCTGCGGAAATTCCCCACCTATGGCATCAGGATTGACATCGCCCGCGCCTTGGGTATCGCCAACGAGCTGACATCGCTGATCAACCGTTCCAATCAGACGATCGCCGGAGTCGTCCAGTTGTCCGAAGCACAAGCAGCCTCTGAACCCGCCATACCGCCCGCCGAAATGCAGCAGCCCCAGCTACCAGGCCCTTATACTTGGAAAAAATCATCAGTAACTGTGACGAGTCCAAATCGCCCTCGCACGTTTGATATGGACATTTACCTGCCGCAGGGCAGCCCCCAACCGGCTCCTGTAGTAGTAATTTCCCACGGTTTAGGTTCCGATCGCTTTTCCTTCCAGTATTTAGCCAAACACCTAGCTTCCTACGGCTTTGCCGTCGCCGTCCCCGAACACCCCGGCAGCAACGCCCAACAAATCCAAAACTTAGTAACAGGCAGAGCCAGCGAAGTAGCAGAGCCAGCAGAATTTGTCAACCGCCCCCTCGACATCAAAGACCTGCTCGATTATTTAACCAAACTTTCTACAACCGATCCGACCTACCAAGGGCAGCTCGACTTGCAGCGAGTCGGCGTCATCGGCCAGTCTTTCGGGGGCTATACGGCTTTAGCATTAGCCGGGGCGGAGATTAATTTTGCACAGCTAGACAAAGATTGCGGACTCGAAAACGATACTTGGAACCTCTCCCTACTGTTGCAGTGCCGCGCCCGCGGCCTAGAGCGCAACCAGTACAATTTCGACGACCCGCGCATCAAAGCTGCGATCGCGATCAACCCGATCGTCAGCAGCATTCTGGGAGAAACAAACCTCAGCAAAATCCAAATCCCAGTCATGGTAATAGCAGGCAGCGCCGATACCGTCGCCCCCGCTTTGCTCGAACAAATTCAACCGTTCACATGGCTGACATCGCTCAACAAATATCTGGTATTGATGATAAACGGGACTCACTTCTCAACGATCGAGGAATCCCCTCAAAGCCTCTTTTTGCCACCAGCAGAGGCGATCGGGCCCGAACCAGCTTTAGCCCGTCGCTATCTCAGCGGACTCAGCCTAGCTTTCATGGAATGCTATTTGAACAATAAATCCAATTTCGGCCCGTATTTGGAGCCATCCTACGCTTTAAGCATCTCCAGAGACACTCTCGGACTGAGAATTTTGCGATCGCTCACCCCGCAGCAACTCCAGCAGTTCAGGATTTCTCCACCTGCTCGCAGGCCAGTCTCTCCACCTGTCCTCGCTCCTGTTCCTCTACCTTCTCCACCTCCCATAGCTCCCGTTCGTTAGGGTTGAGGTGCGCCGCGTGTGCACGCTATCTTCATCTTTTCGCGCGGGGGATATGGCGTCGGGCCCCGCCAGCTACGCCCATCTCTCTCCTTACATCAGCTTTCCTAATCACAGTCATCAGTTTAACTGTCCTCAAACCCCTTTACAAACGTTAACAATACCGTTAATAATAGAAACATCATCCGAACATTGACAACCAAATACAGCAATCATAAAACCATGACAACAACCTTACAGCAGCGCGAAAGCGCCAACGTCTGGGAACGCTTTTGTGAGTGGGTCACAAGCACCGACAACCGCATTTATGTAGGTTGGTTCGGAGTCTTGATGAT